>DATLFN010000094.1 GCA_035540975.1 Acidimicrobiales bacterium | reverse complement strand
GTGGTGATCGACGCCCAGGGCCGACAGGCCTTCGCCACCACGCTGGCCGAGCACAACCGGAACATCGCGGCGGCGGCCGCCGCGATGTTCCGGTTGTGCTCGGCCAGCGTGGTGGCGAAGGCCTGTCGGCCCTGGGCGTCGATCACCACGTAGTACAGCCACGGGCCGTCCTCGGGGGACACCGCCGCCTCCAGGGCGGCCCGGCCCGGTGACGCGATCGGCGTGGGCGGCAGCCCCGGGTTCTTGTAGGTGTTGTACGGCGAGTCGACCTCCAGGTCCTTGAACAGCACCCGCAGGCCCCGCTCGCCCGTCCGGCCCAGGGCGTAGATGACCGTCGCGTCCACCTGGAGGAGCATCTTCTTCTCCAGCCGGTTGTAGATCACGCGCGACACCTTGGAGCGCTCCTCGGGCAGGCGCACCTCCCGCTCCACCAGGGACGCCACGATCACCGCCTGGTAGGGGTCGACGATCCCGCCCTGGGTGACGGCGTCGAGGCCGACCTCCCCGGCCACCTGGTCGAAGGTGGACACCATGCGCTGCACGATGGCCTTCTCGTCGTCCTTCTCCTCGAAGTTGTACGTCTCCGGGAACAGGAACCCCTCGAGGTTGTCGCTGCCCGCCGGCTGGTACCTCGATCGCACGGTCCCGCTGTTCGCCGCCTCGAGGAACCTCTCGGCCGAGCGCCCCGGCATCTTCCCGACCAGGTCGGCCACCTGCTTCACGGTGAGGCCCTCGGGGACGGTCAGCCTCTGGAACGACAGCTCGGGCCCCTCCTCCAGGGCGGCGATCACGTCGTCGAACGCCGAGTTCTCCCGGAGGGTGTACGAGCCGGCCTGGAACGGGCCGGCGTTCTTCACCCGCACGTAGAGCCGGAAGTTGCGGGCGTTGTCGACGACGCCCTTCTCCTCGAGGATGGTCGCGATGCGCTGGGTGGACGACCCCATCGGCACCTCCACCGCCACCTCGGGGCCGGCGGGCCCGGACGGGTCCACCTGGCTGCGGACGTAGAGCAGCGCGCCACCGCCTGCGACCAGCCCCAGGACGACCAGGACCACCACGCCGATCACGATCCGCCTGGCCCAGCCGCCGCCGGGCTCCCGCATGGGCTCGAACACCTCGCTCACCGCTCCAACCTCCGTGCCGGCCGGTGTCGCCTCACCGCCGCCCCCCGTCGAGCCAGGCCTGGAGCATCACGGCCGCTGCCGCCTTGTCGATCACCTCGCGCCGTGACGGGGCCCGGGTACCGCCCGCCCGCAGCGCCCGCTCGGCGGACACCGTGGTGAGGCGCTCGTCGAACGTCTCCACCGGCACGCCGACCACGACGGCCAGGGCGTCGGCCTCCTCGGCCGCCGCCCGGGCGGCGGGCCCCGCCGCGCCGCTGAGCGACAGCGGGAGCCCCACCACCACCCGCTCGGCGCCCGTCTCGACGACGATCTCCGCCAGCCGGCGGTGGTCGGCGGCCGGGTCGCCGCTGCGGTCGAGGACGACGTGGGGCGACGCGAGGGTGCCGGTGGCGTCGCTGACGGCGACGCCGATGCGGCGGGTGCCGAGGTCGACGCCGACCACCCTCACGCCGCGCCCAGGCGCGCCCGGAGGGCGTCCAGGGCGTCGTCGATCCGGGACGGGTCGCGGCCGCCGGCCATGGCCACGTCCCCCTTGCCCCCACCGCCGCCGCCCACCACCCGGGCCGCCTCGCCCACCAGGGCGGGCGCGTCGAGACCGGAGCCCGGCGACACCGCCGCCACCAGGGCGACCCGGGCGCCGTCGGGCGAGCCGGCCAGGGCGACGGCACGCACGCCGGGTGCCCGGCGCACGGCCAGGGCCAGCTCGCGCAGCTGGTCGGGCGCCAGTCCGTCCCGGCGGGCCACGACCATGCCGGCGACGGCCTCGCCGGCCAGCCGGTCGGCCTCGCCCGCCGACAGCTGCGAGCGCAGGGCCTTGAGCTCGGCCTCCAGCGTCTTGAGGTGGTCGAGGACCCGGCCGACCGCCTCGGGCAGCTCGCGCGGCTCGGCCCGCAGGAGGGCGGCGGTGCGGGCGAGGAGGAGCTCCTCCTCGCGCGTGCGCTCCAGCGCCCCCTTTCCCGTGAGCCCGGTGATGCGGCGCAGGTTCGACCCGATGGAGCTCTCGCCGGTGATGCGGACGGGCCCGATCATCCCGAGGGCGCCCACGTGGGTGCCGCCGCACAGCTCGCGCGAGCGCGACCCGGCCTCGACAACGCGGACGTACTCCCCGTACTTGTCGCCGAAAAAGGCGATGGCGCCCAGCTGCTCGGCGTAGCTCTTGGTGGTCTCGTAGGCGCGGACCGGCTCGTCGGCCAGGACCTGCTCGTTGACCATGTCCTCGACCTGCTGGAGTTTGGCCGGCTCCACCGGGCCGAAGTTGGAGAAGTCGAAGCGCAGGTGGTCGGGGCCCACCAGCGAGCCCTGCTGCTGCACGTGGAGGCCCAGCGCCTCGCGCAGGCCCCAGTGGAGGAGGTGGGTGCCGGTGTGGTTGCGGCGGATGGCGTCCCGGCGCACGGCGTCGACGGTGGCGACCGCATCGGCGCCGGGCTGCACCACGCCGTCGACGATGCGGGCCAGGTGGCGATGGAGGCCGGGCAGCGGGGCCGTGGTGTCGAGGACCTCGGCCCGGCCCGTCTCGGTGATGATCGTGCCGGTGTCGCCCACCTGGCCACCGCTCTCGGCGTAGAAGGGGGTGCGGTCGAGGAAGATCTCGACGGTGCCGTCGCCGGCGGGGAGGACGGCCAGCACCTTGGCCGACGTCTGGTACTCGCCGTAGCCGCGGAACTCGGAGGTGCCGAACTCGTCCAGCACCTCCCGGTAGTCCCGGGCGCCGCCCCCCGCGCCCGCCTTCTCACGGTCGGCGCGGGCCCGCCGGCGCTGGTCGTCCATGGCGGCGCGGAACCCCGCCTCGTCCACCGACGCGCCGCGCTCGGCGGCGATCTCCCGGGTCAGCTCGATGGGGAACCCGTAGGTGTCGTGGAGGCGGAAGGCGACGCTGCCCGGCACCTCGTCGGCGCCCTCCAGGGCGGCGTCGAGGGCGGACATGCCGTTGCGCAACGTCTCGCGGAAGCGCGCCTCCTCCCGCTCGACGACCTCGGCCACCGTCCCGGCGTTGCGGGCCAGGTCGGGGTAGGCGTCGCCCATCACCTCGACGGTGGCCTCGACCATGGCCGGAGTGACCAGCCGCTCCACGTCCAGCTGGAAGGCCTGGCGCACGGCTCGCCGGATGATGCGGCGCAGCACGTACCCGCGGCCTTCGTTGGACGGGTGGACGCCGTCGCTCACGAGGAAGCTCATGGTGCGGGCGTGGTCGGCCAGGATCCGCAGCGAGACGTCGGCCCGCTCGTCGCCGCCGTAGGTGCGCCCCGTGACCCGGGCGGCCGCCTGCACCAGCGGGGCCAGCACGTCGGTGTCGAACACCGAGTCGACCTGCTGGAGCACGGCCAGCGTCCGCTCGAAGCCGAGGCCGGTGTCGATGTTCTTCCGGGGGAGGTCGTCGAGGGTGCCGTCGGCCCGGCGGTCGTACTGCATGAACACCAGGTTCCAGAACTCCACGAAGCGCTCGTCGCCGCCCTGGGCGGGGCCGCCCGCCGCGCCGTACGCCTCGCCCTTGTCGTAGAAGATCTCCGAGCACGGCCCGCACGGCCCGGTGTCGCCCATCTCCCAGAAGTTGTCGGCGCCCATGCGCTGGATGCGCTCGACCGGCAACCCGACGGCGTCGTGCCAGATGTCGGCCGCCTCGTCGTCGTCGACGTGGACCGTCACCCACAGGCGCTCGGGGTCGAGGCCGAAGCCCTCGGTGACCAGCTTCCAGGCGTACGGGATGGCGTCGGACTTGAAGTAGTCGCCGAAGCTGAAGTTGCCCAGCATCTCGAAGAAGGTGACGTGGCGCCGGCTGATGCCGATGTTCTCGATGTCGTCGTGCTTGCCCATGATGCGCACGCACTTCTGGGCCGAGGTGGCCCGCGGGTAGGGCGCCGGTTCCTCGCCCAGGAAGTACGGGAGGAACTGGTTCATCCCCGCGTTGGTGAACAGCGGGGCGCGCGGGTGGTGCGGGATCAGCCCCGAGGAGCCGACCCGGGTGTGGCCGCGCTCGACGAAGAACGTGCTGAACACCCGGCGGAGCGACTCGGCATCCATTCGCCTTCAGCCTAGGGGGCGGGGCGGGGCCGGAATGGGTACCGGAGGAGGCTCACCGGCCCGTGCCCGGCACGATCTCGGACCGCAGTTCCGCCTCCCGCTCGCGCATCGCCTCGCGGCCCTCGGCCACGGCCGCCCGCAGGTCGGAGCCGAACTGGCGCAGGGCACCGGCCAGCTCGGCCGACACGTTGTCCGGCGCCAGGCGGGCCATCTTGCCCCTCACCATCCGCGAGACCCACAAGCTCATGCCGAAGCCGAACCCCACGCCCACGGTGAGCCAGAACAGGCGCTTGAACACCGGTGCGCTCAGTCCCGGCGGCGCAGCCGCCGTGCCGCCCGGCTCGTCCCCGCGGCCAGCGCCATGGCCTTGATGACCGGGTTGCCGAAGGCCAGGTAGGCCAGGCGGGACGCCGAGTCCACCGTCGTCCCGATGCTCTCGGCCCGGTCCAGCACCCCGTCCACCCGCTCGAGCTCGGCGTTGGCCCGGTCCACGGCGACGCGCATCTCGCCCAGCAGCGGCACCGTCTCGCGCCGCAGCTCCTCCACCGCGCCGCGCACCGACCGGAGGGTGCGGGTGACCGACGACAGCGCGAACACCACGCCGACCGACAGGAACACCGCCGCCACGGCCGCGACGACGGCGGCGACCTCGCCCGCGCTCACGAGCCGGTGCCTCCCTCGGTCCGCATCGCTCGCATGCGCTCCTCGATCGCTGGTTCCTCGCCGTGGGCCGACGGCTCGTAGTACACCCGGCCGGCAGTCTCGGGAGGCCGGTGCTCCTGGGGAGCCCAGCCCCTCGGGTCGTCGTGAGGATAGTCGTAGCCGACCCCGTGGCCGATGGAGCGGGCGCCGCGGTAGTGGGCGTCGCGGAGGTGGGGCGGGACGGCGCCGGCCGGCCGGCGGCGGACGTCCTCCATGGCGGCACCGAGGGCGACCGTCACGCGGTTCGACTTGGGCGCGGTGGCGAGGTAGACGACGGCGTGGGCCAGGTTGAGCTGGGCCTCGGGCAGCCCCACGAACTCGACGGCCCGGGCGGCCGCGTCGGCGACCAGCAGCGCCCGGGGGTCGGCCATGCCGACGTCCTCGCTGGCCAGGATCACCAGGCGGCGGGCGATGAACCGGGCGTCCTCTCCCGCCGCCAGCATGCGGGCCAGCCAGTAGAGGCCGGCGTCGGGGTCCGACCCGCGGATGCTCTTGATGAACGCCGAGACGACGTCGTAGTGGTCGTCCTCCTCGTAGCGGAGCATCCGCGTGCTGCGGGCCGCCTCCACGTGCTCGAGGGCGATGTGGCTCCCGTCGGCCAGGGCCAGCGCCACCTCCAGGGTGGTGAGCGCGGCGCGGGCGTCGCCCTCGACCACGTCCACCAGGAAGCCGACCGCCTCGTCGGTGGCCGTCGCGCCCTCGTGCTCGAGCGCCCGGCGGGCCACGGTGCGCAGGTCGTCGTGGGAGAGCGGCTCGAGGCGGAACAGGGTGGAGCGGCTGAGCAGCGGCGCGTTGACCTCGAAGAACGGGTTCTCGGTGGTGGCCCCGACGAGGGTGACGGTCCCGTCCTCGACGGCCGGCAGCAGGGCGTCCTGCTGCGCCTTGTTGAAGCGGTGGACCTCGTCGAGGAACAGGATCGTCCCCCGGCCGTGCTCGGCCAGGCGGCGGCGGGCGTCCTCGATCACCTCCCGCACGTCCTTCACGCCGGCGGTGACGGCCGACTTCGCCACGAACTCCTTGCTGGTGGCGCCGGCGATGAGGCGGGCAAGGGTGGTCTTGCCCGTCCCCGGCGGCCCCCACAGGATCAACGACGAGATGCGGTCGGCGTCGATCAGGGCCCGCAGCGGCCTGCCGGGGGCCAGGAGGTGCGTCTGGCCGACCACCTCGTCGAGGCTCCGCGGCCGCAGGCGCGCCGCCAGCGGCGCCTGGCGGGCCAGCCGGTCCTCCAGCGCCGAGGCGAACAGGTCGTCGGGCTTGGCGGGCACCGGCGTGAGGCTACGGGACGAGGACGGCCCACCACCGCCGCCTCGTTCCGGCACCAGGAACCGACACTCCCGTGTCGGTTCCTGGTGCCAGAAGCGCCGGCGAGGTGGCGTCAGGCCCTGGGCGGCAGCAGCCGGATGCCGAGCTCGGAGAGCTGGGCGTCGGCCAGGGCGGTGGGCGCGCCGGTGAGGGGGTCGGCGCCCGACTGGGTCTTGGGGAAGGCGATGACCTCGCGGATGTTCTCCTCCCCGGCCAGCAGGGCGACCAGGCGGTCGATGCCGAAGGCGAAGCCGGCGTGGGGCGGGGCGCCGTAGCGGAAGGCGTCCAGCAGGAACCCGAAGCGGGCCTGGGCCTCCTCGGGGCCGATGCCCAGCAGCCCGAGCACCCGCTCCTGGACGTCCCGGCGGTGGATCCGCACGCTGCCGGACCCCAGCTCCCACCCGTTGAGGACGAGGTCGTAGGCCTGCGAGCGCACCGACAGCGGGTCGCTCTCCAGCCTGTCCAGGTCCTCCGGGTGCGGCATGGTGAACGGGTGGTGGGCCGGGATCGGCGAGCCGTCGTCGCCCACCCCCTCGAAGAGCGGGAACTCCGTCACCCAGAGGAAGTGCAGGCCGCCGGCGTTGACCGCCGGCCGGCCCAGCTCCAGCCGCAGCAGCCCGAGGACGTGGTTGACCGTGGGGCGCTCGTCGGCCACCAGCAGGAGGAGGTCGCCCGCCTCGGCGCCCAGCTCCTTGCCCAGGTTGGCCACCTCGTCGTCGGACAGGAAGCGGGCCACCGGCGAGTCGATGCTGAGGTCCTCCCCCACGCGCATCCACACCAGGCCCTTGGCGCCGAACGACTTCGCCTTCTCGGTGAGGGCGTCGAGGCGGGAGCGGCCGGCGTCGGCCCCGCCGGGGACGCGGATCCCCTTGACGGCCGGCGCCTTGAAGGCGTTGAACCCGGTGGCGGCGAACACCTTGCCGAGGTCGACCAGCTCCATCCCGAAGCGCACGTCGGGCTTGTCGGTGCCGTAGCGCTCGGTCGCCTCCGCCCACGTCATGCGCCCGAAGGGCAGGGGCCGCTCGCTCCTGGCCTCCTCGGCGGCCGCCGCCACCGCCACGGTGATGAAGCCGAGCACGTCCTCCTGGTCGACGAACGAGGCCTCGACGTCCAGCTGCTGGAACTCGAACTGGCGGTCGGCCCGGAGGTCCTCGTCGCGCAGGCAGCGGGCGATCTGGTAGTAGCGGTCGACGCCGCCGACCATGCACAGCTGCTTGAACAGCTGCGGGCTCTGGGGCAGGGCGTAGAAGGTGCCGGGGTGCAGGCGGGACGGGACGACGAAGTCGCGTGCGCCCTCGGGGGTCGACGCGATGAGCATCGGCGTCTCGACCTCGACGAACCCCTGGCCCTCCATGGCGCGCCGCAGGGCGCTGTTGACGCGGGCGCGCAGGCGCAGGTTGCGCTGCATCCGCTCGCGGCGCAGGTCGATGTAGCGGTGGCGCAGGCGCACCGTCTCGTCGGCGTCGATGCGGTCGCTGACCGGGAACGGCGGCGGCTCGGCCACCGAGAGGACGTCCACCTCGCAGTCGCCCAGCTCGACCTCGCCGGTCGCCAGGTTGGGGTTGGCGGTGCCGGCCGGGCGCCGGCGCACCGACCCGGTGATGCGCACGACGTACTCGGAGCGCACGTCGGTGGTGCCGTCCACCACGCACTGGATGAGGCCCGTGTGGTCCCGCAGGTCGACGAAGGCGAGGTGCTCGCCGTGCGCGCGCCGGCGCGCCACCCACCCGCAGACGCTCACCTGGCGGCCCTCGTCCGCCTCGGTCAGCGTCCCGCAGTAGTCCGATCGCAGCATGCTCAGCCCAACCGCTTCTTCACGCGCTCGACCACCTCGTCCCGGTCCACGTCCTCGGCCTCGCCCTTCTCCCGCAACGTCCGGATGGTGAGGCCCTGGTGCTCGCACACCACCGCCAGGGTGGCGCCCGACCGCAGCGCCACCTTCATCTGGGCGCGGAAGGACCGGGCGTCGAACGCCCGGTCGGCCCGCAGCCCGGCCCGGCGCAGCTCCTCGGTGATGTCACGGGCCGCCTCGCCGCCGGTGGTGTCGATCACGAAGGCGTCCAGCAGGGTGTCGGGCATGGGGAACACGCCCTCGGCATCGGCGGCCAGGAGGATGCGCTCGACGCCCAGGCCGAAGCCGATCCCCGGGGTGGGCGGCCCGCCGAGCGCCTCCACCAGGCCGTCGTAGCGGCCGCCGCCGCCCGCCCCGTTCTGCGACGCCTCGAGGGCGCCCGCCTCGAACTCGAAGGTGGTGCGGGTGTAGTAGTCGAGGCCCCGTACGAGCGTGGGGTCGACGTCGTGAGGAACGCCGAGCGCACCGAGGCCCTGCTCGACGCGGGCGAAGTGCCCTCGGCAGGCGGCGCACAACCGGTCGATCATGCGGGGCGCGCCGGCCGACACGGCACGGCACTCCTCGCGCTTGCAGTCGAGGACCCGCATGGGGTTCTCCTCGAGGCGCCCGGCGTGCTCGTCGCACAGCTCGGACCGGCGGGCCTCGAGGTGGGCGAGCAGCTCGTCGCGGTAACCAGGGCGGCAGGCGGCATCGCCCAGCGACGTGAGACGCAGGCGCACCCGCGACAGGCCCACCGTCTCGAAGACCCGCCATGCCAGGGCGACGACCTCGACGTCGAGGTCGGGGTCGTCGGAGCCGAGCGCCTCGGCGCCGAGCTGGTGGTGCTGCCGGTAGCGGCCCGCCTGCTGGCGCTCCTGGCGGAAGTGGGGGGCGACGTAGAACGCCTTGAACGGCGTGGGCGGCGCGTGCTGCACGAACGCCCGCACGACCGACGCCGTCCCCTCGGGCCGGAGCGCCAGGTGGCGCCCGCCCCGGTCGGTGAACTCGTACATCTCCTTGCGGACGATGTCCGTGCTCTCGCCGACGCGGCGGAACACGGCCACGTCCTCGTACATGGGGCTCACCACCAGCCCGTAGCCGGCAGCGCCCGCCAGCCGGTCGAAGATGCCGATCAGCCGCTCGTAGCGGGCCGACGCCGGAGGCAGCACGTCGAAGGTGCCCGGCGGGGCCTGGAACGAGGGCACCGCCCGAGGTTAGTGGCTCGCGTCTCGCGCCCCCCGGACTTCTTGCACCAGGAATCGACCGCCGGCGGTCGATTCCTGGTGCAAGAAGGCAGTGTCACAGGCGGCTGATTGCGTACGGGCATGGAACTCGACGATGCACTGAGGGCGCTGGCGGCGACGCAGTACTCTGTCGTGGCCCGGCGCCAGGCACGGGCCCTCGGCGCCACGCCGTCGGCGATGCGCAACCGGCTCAACGGCCCCGACTGGGAGTTCGCCACGCCCCGTGTGCTCCGCCTCGTCGGCGCTCCACGGGGTATCCGCCAGGAACTGATGATCGCCGTCCTCGACGCCGGGCCGGGCGCCGCCGTGTCGCACCGTGCGGCTGCCGCTCTGTGGCGGCTCCCGGGGTTCGGGTTCGACGCCATGGAGGTCAGCCTGCGCCGGGGCGTCTCCGGCGCCGCATCCCACGCCGCCATCGTGCACCGCCCGTCACTCCTGCCGCCGTCGCACGTAACCGAGCGCCACGGGATCCCCGTGACGACCCTGTCCCGCACCCTCTTCGACGTCGCCGGCGGCCTGCGACCGGGTCGGTTGGAGCGCGTCGTCGACACCGTCGTGGCGAAGAGCCCCGCCACCCTCCTCGCCCTCCGCACCGTGCTCGCCGAGCTGGGCGCCTCGGGACGGCCCGGGGTGGCGGCGATGCGCGCCCTTCTGAGCGAGCGACCGGACGGCTACGTGGCGACGGCGAGTGGCCTCGAAGCCCGCTTCGCGCGCATCCTCGCCGACGCCGGCGAGCCGCCGCTGAGCCGTCAGGTCGACCTGGGCGGCCACGACTGGATCGGCCGGGTGGACTTCGTCGACCGCGCCAGGCGGATCGTGGTCGAGGTGGACAGCGACGTCCACCACACCAGCCCACTCGACCGCGTCCACGATCGACGGCGGGACGACGCGCTCCTCGCCGCCGGGTGGCACCAGGTGATCCGGGTGACTGAGGACGCGATCTGGCGGCGGCCCGACGTCGCCGTGTCGCTCGTCCGGGACGCCCGGCGCCGCCACTCCGCCGTTCCTGCACCAGGAATCGACCGCTTGCGGTCGATTCCTGGTGCGAGAACGTGACGGCGCCCGGTCAGTTCCCCTTGCCCGGGAGGACCCGGTAGGCGTCGTAGATGCTGTCGATCCGCTTGACCGACGTCAGGAGCGAGTCGAGGTGGGCGGGGTCGGCCAGCTCGAAGTCGAAGCGCATGGTGCTGACCCGGTCGGCGCCCGTCTGGGAGGAGCTGGCGAGGATGTTGACGTAGTGCTCGGAGAGCGAGCGGGTGACGTCGGCCAGGAGGCGGGAGCGGTCCAGCGCCTTGATCTCGATGGACGCCACGAACGTGCCCTTGCTCTCCCGGTCCCATTCCACGTCGATGACCCGGTCGATCTGGCCGGTGGCGAGCGAGACCGCGTTGGCGCAGTCCGAGCGGTGCACCGACACGCCCCGCCCCCGGGTGACGAACCCCAGGATCTCGTCGCCCGGCACCGGCGTGCAGCAGCGCGAAAGGCGCACCATCACGTCGTCGAGGCCCTCCACGTGGACGCCGGCCGACGTGTCGCGGCGCTGGCGGCGGGGCTGGCGGACGGTGGCGGGCAGCTGCTCCTCGTGGTCGCCGCCCCGCAGCTCCCGGGCCAGGCGCTGCGCCACCGACCGGGCCGAGACGTGCCCGTCCCCGATGGCCGCGTGGAGCGAGTCGAGGTCGAGGTAGTTCATCGACGCCGCGATGCTCACCAGCGCCTGGGACGACGCCACCTTCTGGACCGGGAGGCCCTCCTTGCGCATCGCCTTGACGAGCTCGTCCCTCCCGTTCTCGATGGCGTCCTCGCGCCGCTCCCGGGAGAACCACTGGCGGATCTTGTTGCGGGCCCGGGGGGTGGCGACGATCTTCAGCCAGTCCCGGGACGGGCCCGCCGAAGGCACCTTGGACGTGAAGATCTCCACCGTGTCGCCCGAGTGCAGCTGCGAGTCGAGGGGTGACAGGCGGCCGTTGACCCGCGCACCGATGCAGCGGTGCCCCACCTCGGTGTGGATGGCGTAGGCGAAGTCGACGGGGGTGGCGCCCACCGGCAGGGTGACCACCTTGCCCTTGGGGGTGAAGACGAAGACCTCGTCCTGCTCGAGGTCGAGCTTCAGGTTCTTCAGGAACTCGGCCGGGTCGTCGGTCTCCCGCTGCCAGTCGACGATGCGGTTGAGCCAGGCGATGTCGGCCGGCGACGCCTTCTCCTTGTAGCCCCAGTGGGCGGCTATGCCGTACTCGGCCCGCTGGTGCATCTCCCAGGTCCGGATCTGGACCTCGAGGGGCTTGCCCTGGGGCGCCACCACCGTCGTGTGCAGCGACTGGTACAGGTTGAACTTGGGCATGGCGATGTAGTCCTTGAACCGGCCCTGCACCGGCTTCCACGTGGCGTGGATCGTGCCCAGGGCGGCGTAGCAGTCCTTCACCGAGTCGACCAGCACCCGGATCCCCACCAGGTCGAAGATGTCGTCGAACTCCTTGCCCCGCACGACCATCTTCTCGTAGATCGACCACAGGGGCTTGGGCCGGCCGGTGACGTCGGCCTCGATGCCGTTCTGGTCCAGCCGCCCCTTCACCTCCTCCAGGACCTGGGTGAGGTAGATCTCCCGCTCGGGCGCCCGCTGGGCGACCATCTGCTCGATCTCGGCGTACGGCTTGGGGTGGAGGGTGGCGAAGGCGAGGTCCTCCAGCTGCCACTTGATGTCCTGGATCCCCAGGCGGTGGGCCAGCGGCGCGTAGATGTCCAGCGTCTCCTGGGCGGTGCGCTTCTGCTTGAACTCCGGCATGGCGGCGAGGGTCCGCATGTTGTGGAGCCGGTCGGCCAGCTTGATGATCAGGACCCGCCAGTCCTTGGCCATCGCCACCAGCATCTTGCGCATGGAGGCGGCCTGCTGGGCCTCCCGGGAGTCGAAGCGGACGCGGTCCAGCTTGGTGACGCCGTCGACGATGGCCGCCACCTCGGGCCCGAACTCCCGGCCGACGTCCTCGAGGGTGACCCCGGTGTCCTCCACCGCGTCGTGGAGGAGGGCGGCGGCCACGGTGACGTCGTCCAGCCCGAGGTCGGCCACGATGGTGGCCACGGCCACCGGGTGGGAGATGTAGGCCTCCCCCGACTTGCGGACCTGGTCGACGTGGGCCCGCGACGCGGCCGCGTACGCCCGCTCGATGACCCCGAGATCGGCCTTGGGATGGCGGCGGCGGTAGGCGGCCACGAGGGGCGCCAGCTCGTCGGGCGCGTCGGCGAACTGGCGACGCCACGACAGCGTGCGCATCCGGTCGACGACCACGGCTACTCGTACGTCAGCAGGGACAGCACGTCCTGTCCCGCCAGCTTGGACCGCCCGCCGAGGAAGGCGAGCTCGAGAACGAAGCCCAGGCCGACGACCACGCCCCCCAGGCGCTCGACCAGCCGAACCGCCGCCGACGCCGTCCCGCCGGTGGCGAGGACGTCGTCGATCACCAGCACCCGCTCACCGGGCGCCACGCCGTCCTGGTGGATCTCCAGCAGGTCGGTGCCGTACTCCAGGACGTACTCCTCGCGCTCGACCTGCCACGGCAGCTTGCCCGCCTTGCGGCAGGGGACGAAGCCGGCCGAGAACCGGTAGGCGACGGGGGCCCCGACGATGAAGCCCCGGGCCTCGACGGCGAGCACCTTGTCGACCGGGGTGCCGGCCCAGTGCTCGGCGATGGCGTCGACCGCGCAGCGGAAGGCCGCCACGTCGGCCAGCAGCGGCGTGATGTCCTTGAAGACGACGCCGGGCTGGGGGAAGTCCGGGATGTCGCGGATGCGGTCCTTCAGCCAACCGGCGTCGACGGCGAGGACCATCCTCCGATCTTACCGGCCAGGTCCTCGACCTCATTCGTTCGCTTCGCTCACTCCATTCGACCGGTGGCCGCAGCCGCGGAGGCCGCCTGCGGCGGCAGGAGCGGCCACGGACTTGCCGCTGCGAACGTGGCAAACGTTTCCGGTC
>DATLFN010000093.1 GCA_035540975.1 Acidimicrobiales bacterium | reverse complement strand
GCGTGCGCATCATCGGTTCAGCCCGCATGGCCGCCCTCCAGCAGGTCGTGCACGGCGGCGGCGAAGTCGTCGCCCCGCTCGGCGTAGTTCCGGTACCAGTCGAACGAGGCGCACCCGGGCGACAGGAGCACGGCGTCCCCGGGCCGGGCGGCGGCGGCCGCGGCGCCCACGGCGTCGGCCATGGACCGGGCGACGGTCACGGGGGCGGCGCCCGAGAAGGCGGCCTCGACCTCGGGGGCGGCCTCGCCGATGGCGACGACGGCCCGCACCCGGTGGGCCTGGCCGGCCAGGGGGCGCAGGTCGAGGCCCTTGTTCCGGCCGCCGGCGATGAGCACGACGGACTCGAAGCCGCGCAGGGCCGCCTCCACCGAGGCCGGGGTGGTGGCCTTGGAGTCGTCGTAGTACCGCACGCCACCAGCCTCGCCGACCAGCTGCACGCGGTGGGGGAGCCCCGCGAAGGCGGTGACGCCGGCCCGGCACGCCTCCGTGCCGGCACCGGCCGCGGAGGCGGCGGCCATGGCGGCCAGGGCGTTGGCCACGTCGTGGGGAAGGCAACGGGGCAGCTGGGAGGCGGCGACCACGTCGCCCCGGGGACCGCGCAGCGTGCCGCCGGCCACGCACCACTCGCCCCGGTCGATCCCGAAGGTGACGAGCCGCCCGGGCGCCGACCCCGCGGCGGCGGCGACCACCGGGTCCTCGGCGTTGACGACGGCGACGTCGCCCGGTCCCTGGTTGGCCCAGATGCGCGCCTTGGCGGCCGCGTAGTGCTCGAGCGTGGGGTGCCAGTCGAGGTGGTCGGCGGCGAAGTTGAGCCACACCGCCACGTCGGGCCGGAAGCCGGCGGTGTGCTGGAGCTGGAAGGAGGACACCTCGGCGACCACCACGTCGGGACGGGTGGCCACGGCCGTCACCAGGGGCAGCCCGATGTTGCCGGCGGGCACCGCCCGCACGCCGGCGGCCACCAGGATGGCGGCGGCCATGGTGGCGACGGTGGTCTTGCCGTTCGTCCCGGTGACGGCCACGAACCGGGTGCCGGGCGCCGCCGCCCGCCACGCCAGCTCCACCTCGCTGACGACGGGGACGCCGGCGGCGGCGGCGGCGGCGTGGACGGGATGGGTGGGCGGCACGCCGGGGCTGGGGACGACGAGGTCGGCGCCGGCCACGTCGTCGACCGTGCCCAGCCGGGCGCCGGACGCCGCCACGTCGAGGGCGAGCGTGTCCCCCCCGCCGTCCTCGACGACCACGACCCCGGCCCCGCCTCCCACCAGGTGGTCGGTCACCGCCCGTCCCGTCACGCCGAAGCCGACGACCACGGCCCTCAATCCAGGACCCCGAGGGAGATGAAGTCGGCGTAGAACAGACCGAGGGCCAAGGCGGTGCACAGCCCGGCCAGGATCCAGAAGCGCACGATCACCGTCACCTCGGGCCAGCCCGCCAGCTCGAAGTGATGGTGGATGGGCGCCATGCGGAACACCCGCCGGTGGAAGATGCGGAAGCTGGCGACCTGGACGATCACCGACATGGTCTCGAGCACGTAGAGGCCCCCCACCACCGGCAGGAGGAGGTGGAGGTTCATCACCAGGGCGAAGGCGGCCAGGCCGGCCCCGATGGCGAGCGAGCCGGTGTCGCCCATGAAGATGCGGGCGGGGGCGGCGTTCCACCAGAGGAACCCGGCGCAGGCGCCGGTGAGCGCCACCGCCAGCACGGCCAGGTCCAGGGCCTGGGGCACGGCGTAGACGTCGAAGTGCCGGAACTGCCAGAACCCGATGATGGCGAAGGCCGAGAAGGCGAACGTCGAGGAGCCGGCGGCCAGGCCGTCCAGGCCGTCGGTGAGGTTCACCGCGTTCGACGTCCCGATGATGAGGATCACCGCCCACATGGTCCACACGACGGGCCCGAGGTCGAGGTCGAGGGAGTTCCACCGGGTGAAGGACAGGTTGGTCTGGACCTTGGCCAGGTTGATGGCCAGCACGGCGAAGCTGACGCTGACGATGAGCTGGCCGGCGATCTTGGCCCGCTTGTTGAGGCCCAGGCTGCGCTGGTGGCGGACCTTGATCCAGTCGTCGATGACGCCGACCAGCCCTGCGCCGGCCACCGTGAACGCGACCAGCAGGCCGGCACGGGTGAAGATGGCGCTCCCCCGCACGTGGCCGGCCAGGTAGCCGCCGAGGGCGCCGGCCACGATCATCACCCCGCCCATGGTCGGGGTCCCGGCCTTGGTGACGTGGCCCTGGGGACCGTCCTCGCGGATCTGCTGGCCGATGCCGTGCGAGTGGAGCCAGCCGATGAGGACGGGCGTCCCGACCAGGGAGATGATCATGGCGATCCCCCCGGCGACGAGGAGGTCGATCACCGGGGCACCGCTGCTCGGCCGGGGTGGCCGGCGGCGGCGAGGGCGTCCCGGGCGACCCGGCGGTCGTCGAACGGCTCCGTGCGCCCGCCCGCCGTCTGCCCCGTCTCGTGGCCCTTGCCGGCCACGACCACCACGTCGCCCGGCCCGGCGGCGGCGACGGCCCACTCGATGGCGGCCCGCCGGTCGGGCTCGACCACGACGGCGCGGGCGCCAGTGGTGCCTTCCCGCACCTCGGCCAGGATGGCGCGCGGGTCCTCACCCCGGGGGTTGTCGTCGGTGAGCACCACGAGGTCGGCCAGACGGGCGGCGGCCGCCCCCATCAGGGGGCGCTTGCCCCGGTCCCGCTCGCCGCCGCAGCCGAACACGACGATGACCCTCCCGTCGCCCGCCTCGGCCCGGGCGGCACCGAGCAGCTGCTCCAGGGCGGCGGGGGTGTGGGCGTAGTCGACGACCACGGTGAACGGCTGGCCGGCGTCGACCCGCTCGAAGCGCCCGGGCACCCCCTCGAACGACGACAGGCCCCGGGCCACGGCGGCCGCCGGCACACCGAGCTCACGGGCGAGGGTCGCCGCGCACACGGCGTTGGACGCGTTGAACGCCCCGCCGACCGGGAGGGCCACCGCCTCGCCGTCCCACCGGAAGCGGGCGCCGAACGGGCCCAGCTCCAGGCCCACGGCGTCGGCCAGCGAGTAGGCGACGACGGGGAGCGGCGCGGCGTCGATCAGCCGCCGGCCCCACGGGTCGTCGGCGTTGACGACGCCCACGGCGGCCCGGGCGGCGTCGAACAGCAGGGCCTTGGCCGCGAAGTACGACTCCATGTCGCCGTGGGTGTTGAGGTGCTCGGGGCTGAGGTTGGTGAAGGCGACGGCCCGGAACCAGGTGGCGTCGACCCGGTGCTGGACGAGGGCGTCGGAGGAGACCTCGAGCGCCACCACCTCGGCGCCGGCGGCCCGGTACCCGGCGAGGGCGGCCTGGAGGTCGGGGGCCTCGGGCGTGGTGCGGGGCCCGCTCAGGGTGCCGATGACGCCGGTCTCCCGGCCCGACGCCCGCAGCACGGCGGCCAGCAGGTGGGTGACGGTGGTCTTGCCGTTGGTGCCGGTGATCCCGACCACCGGCAGGTGGCGTGAGGGGTGGCCGGCGACGGCGGCGGCGGCCGGCGCCATGGCCCGGCGGGCGTCGGCCACGCGCGCCTGCACGACGTCCACGTCCACCAGGCGCTCGCACAGCAGGGCCACGGCGCCTGCCTCGGCGGCACCGGCGGCGAAGTCGTGACCGTCGAACGACGCGCCCCGCAGGCAGCAGAACAGCGCGCCGGGACGCACGTTCCGGGAGTCGTAGGCGACGGAGGCGACGTCCACCGAGGCGGGGTCGCCGCGGCACTCGAGGACGTCGAGGTCGCCCAGGAGTCGGTCGAGCCGCATCGGTGGCGTCCTCACGGGCTGGGCGGAGGGGACGGCGGCAGCGTAGTGGTGGTGGCCGGTACCGCCCCGCCGTCCTCGGTCGCCTCCCCCGCCGACTCCGGGTTCGACCTGGGAACCTCGGCGGCCGCCGGCGGGACGGCGTCGGGGGGCGGCGGGGGGACCTGGAGCTGGCGCAGCGCGTAGCCGGCGACCTCGGAGAACACGGGGGCGGCGACCAGGCCGCCGAAGATCGGCGTGGGCTCGTCGAGCACGACGATGACGGTGAGCTCGGGCCGCTCGGCCGGGACGAACCCCGCGAAACTCGACACGTAGGCGCCCTCGGCGTACCCGCGGGCGCCCTCCCTGGGCTTGCGGGCGGTGCCGGTCTTGCCGGCCACCGTGTAGCCGTCCACGGCGGCGAGCGTGCCGGTGCCCACCCGCACGACCTCGCTCAGCATGGCGGTCACCTGCTGGGCGGTGCGGGCCGAGACGACCCGCTGGCGCTCGGGCTCGGGCGCCGCCTTGTGGCGCCCGTCGGCGTCGACGGTGGCCCGGACGAGGGTGGGCGCCACCCACGTACCGCCGTTGGCGACCGCGTTGTAGGCGCCCACCATCTGCATGGCCGTCACCGCCAGGCCCTGGCCGATGGGGACCGTCCCGATGGACGTCCCCGACCACTTCCCGGGATCGAGGAGGATGCCCCGGGACTCCCCCGGGAAGCTCAGCCCGGTCTTGCGGCCGAACCCGAACGCCCGCAGGTACCGGTCGATGCGGTCCTTGCCCAGCTCCTTGCCGACCAGGATGGAACCGACGTTGGACGAGTTGGCCATGATGTCGGTGATCGACCACTGCACGGGCGGGTGGGGCTCGTGCTCCTTGAACACGTGGTCGGCCACCTTGATGGTGGGGGGCACGTTCAGGACGTCCTGGGGCCGGACCTCGCCCTCCTCCAGGGCGGCCGAGATGGTGATCACCTTGTTCACCGAACCGGGCTCGAACACGTCGGTGACGGCCAGGTTCTTCTCCGCCTGGCGGGGCGGCCCGCCGTCCTTGCCCGCCTGGAGGTTGGCGAGGGCCAGCACCTCGCCCGTGCGGGTCTGCATGACGATGGCGGTGCCCGCCTTGGCGTTGGACGACGTGATGCGGGCCGCCAGGGCCCGCTCCGTCTCGTACTGGAGGGCCCGGTCGATGGTGAGCACCAGGTCGTCGCCGCGCACCGACGGGTCGAACCGGCGCACGCCACCGGGGATGTCGCCACCCCGGGGGTCGCGCTCGACGATCATCCGGCCCGGCCGGCCGGCCAGCCGTTCCTCGTACTGGCTCTCCAGGCCGGAGAGGCCGTTGTCGTCGGTGCCCACCCGGCCCAGGACGGGCAGGGCCAGGCCGCCGGCGGGCAGGAACCGCTCCGGTTCCTCGATCAGGGTCACGCCCGGGAGGTTCAGGGCCTCGACCCGCTCGGCCACCCCGTCGTCGACCCGCCGGGCCAGGTAGACGAAGCTCGACTCCCGGGTCAGGCGCCTCTGGAGCACGGTGGCGTCGAGCCCGAGGACGGGCGACAGCGCCGAGGCGGCGCCCAGGGGGTCGGTGACCAGGCGGGGGTCGGCCGTCACGGTGGACTGGCGGACGGTGAGGGCCAGGTCCCGGCCGTTGCGGTCGAAGATCGAGCCCCGCTCGGCCGGGAGCGTCACCGTGCGCACACGCTGCGACTCGCCGAACGCCGAGTACCGGTCCGCCTCGAGCCCCTGGACCTGCACCACGCGCGCCGACAGGAGCACGAACAGGGCGAGCATCCCCGCCATGGCGGCGGCCAGGCGGCCCTTCGGGGTGCGGTGGCGGACGTTCCAGCCGCCGCCCGCCGGGCGGCGCCGGTGGCGGCCCGCCGTCGGGCGCCCGGAGCGGGCGACCAGCAGCGCGCCGCGGTCGGCGAGGCCCGGGCCGCCGGCGCCCCGGCGGGCCCGACGACGCGTCCCGCCGTCGGCGCGCCCGGGGGCGCCGCGGTCGGCGGGGCCCGGGCCGTTCGCGGGTCGGCGGGCGGGCCGGCGGGCCGGCTGCACGGGAGGCGGC
>DATLFN010000092.1 GCA_035540975.1 Acidimicrobiales bacterium | reverse complement strand
GCCCACCGGGCCGTCAAGGCTTCCCCTCCGGGCGGCCTTCGGCCGGCCTTGACCGCCCTCCCCCTACTTCCGCACGCCCCGAAGTCATCTCGACGAACCCGTCGCGACCTACTTGACAAGCCGTTCCACATCAGTCGACGGCGAGCCGGCGGAGGACGTCCCGGTCGGCGGGGTCGATGGACAGGAACACCAGCCGGTACTCGTGACCCTCGGGGAGCGCGAGCGCCTGGGAGATGGCCGCCAGCGCCACCACCGTCCGCCCCGACGGCAGCTCGAGGCTCACCGTGGGGTCGCAGCCCTCCGGGAACGGGTCGAGCACCCGCACCCGGCAGCCGCCCTCGCCGATGTCGACCGTCTCACCGCTCAACGACGAGAAGGCGGTGCGGTCGCCGGGTGCCGGCTCGTCGAAGTTCGACAGCACGACGGGAAGGGTGAGGGCGACCCGGGAGGCGGTGCGGCGCTGCACCCGCTCGACGCCGTGGCTGTGCAGCTCGACGAGGCCGGCGGTGCCGTCGTGGAGCGACAGCGTCGCCTTCATCCGGTACAGGGCGTCGGGGGCGATGAAGCTGGCCACCACCGCGCCGGGCGACAGCCCGGAGCGGTCGCCGCCCAGGTGCACGCGGATGGCATCGTCCCGGGCGAGGAGGACGACGCCGGTGACCCGGCCGTCCTCGTCGTCACGCTCGATCAGCGCGACCTGCCCGGCCACGGGTCTCCATGCCGTCGGCATGGGGACCGACAATACCAACGGTGCCCACGCCATCCGGCTCGGGTGGCGCGACCGCACCGGCCGGCCGGTCGCGGCCGGCCCGCCGGCCGCGGCCCGGCCGTTCCACCGATCCTCGGTCGCCGTCACTCGCCCCTCCTCCTCGTCCGTGCGGCCCGCCGGG
The DNA here is from genome assembly GCA_035540975.1 of Acidimicrobiales bacterium. Lineage (NCBI taxonomy): Bacteria > Bacillati > Actinomycetota > Acidimicrobiia > Acidimicrobiales > Acidimicrobiales bacterium. Next base: position 5,006 of record DATLFN010000092.1, on the reverse strand, counting down.
GCCCGCCTTCCGCCGTATTCGGCACGACGCCGCCGCCGGCATCGTCCACACCGGACCCGCCATCCCAATCGGCATGCCCGACGCGCGCGTGAGGACGTGGCCCCACGAGGCGCCGGCCCTCCCGCACGAACCGCACGACCGGTACCATTCGCCCAGGGCTGAACAGCCAGCCGCACCTGCGTCGTGTTGGGGGGTGGAGCATGTTCTGCCGAGCGGTGGTGGCGGCGCTGGCGGCGGCGGTACTGCTGCCCGCCTGCACCTCCTCGGGGGGGACGGTGGCGGTGGAGATCGCCAAGCCGACCACCACGGTGCCCACCACGACGGTGACCACCACGCCCGACCCCACCGCCATGCGCCTCGGGCAGCGGTCGAGGACCACCGAGGGCAACGAGGTGGAGGTCACCGCCTTCGTGCAGCCGGTGTCGGCCGGCGTGCTGGAGCCCGACCCCGGCAAGGAGTTCGCGGCGGCCGAGGCCCAGATCTGCGCCGGGCCGCGCGGCGCCCGCCGGGTGACGCCCGAGGCGTTCAAGGTCGAGATGCCCGACGGCACCGTGCGCGGCCGGTCGTACTTCGGCCCCAAGGAGCCCCTGCTGGCCGACGCCCGGCTCGACGGCGGCGCCTGCGTGCGGGGTTGGCTCAACTTCGAGGTGCCCAAGGGCCAACGCCCCGCCTACGTCGTGTTCCAGGGCAGCTCGGTCCTGCGGTGGAACGCCAGCGGCCGCTGAGACGCGCCGTGGCCGGCGCCGTGATGGGCGCGGTGGCCCTGGTGCCGGCCGCCTGCGGGGACGACGACGAGCCCGCCGCCGCGCCGCCGACGACCACGAGCACCACGACCGCCCCCACGACGGCCATTACGTCCACGAGCCCCACGACCACCACGCCAGCGGCGACGCGCGAGTGCGGGCAGGTCGGCTTCACCCCCGACTCGGAGGACGTGGCGGGTGACATCACCGCCACCGGCGTCCCCTGTGACGAGGCGCGCGCGTTGGTCGAGGTGGCCGGGCGGCGGACCAGCTCGGGCGGGCCGCCGTCGCTCGAGGTGGACGGGTGGCGCTGCGTCGTCACCCACGCGACCGACGACCCCCTTCCCCGGTCCGACTACCGGTGCACCAGGGGACGGGCGACGGTCACCTTCGGCCGGTCGTAGCCGGTTAGGGTTCCCGCATCGCCCTCCCCGACTGGCTCCGGGCGTGGCCGGCGGCCCGCCAGATCACCGGCCCGGACCGCCTCGGCCGCGGCGACGCCGCCCGGTCACGGCGGTCGGAGACCCTCGCACCCCGGACCGCCGAGGCCGACGCCGTCGTGTCGTCCGTCTGCCCGTACTGCGCCGTGGGCTGCGGGCAGCAGGTCTACGTGAAGGACGGCGAGGTCACCCAGATCGAGGGCAACCCCGACAGCCCTATCTCCCGGGGCCGCCTGTGCCCCAAGGGGTCGGCCAGCAAGGACCTGGTGACCAGCCCGCTGCGCCAGACCGAGGTGCTCTACCGGCGCCCCTCCGGCACGGAGTGGGAGACCCTCGACCTCGGCACGGCCATGGAGATGATCGCCGACCGGGTGGTCGACGCCCGCCGCAAGGGCTGGCAGGACGTCGACGAGCACGGCCGCCCGGTCCGGCGCACGCTCGGCATCTCGACCCTGGGCGGGGCGACGCTCGACAACGAGGAGAACTACCTGGCCAAGAAGCTGTTCACCGCTCTCGGCGCCATCCAGATCGAGAACCAGGCCCGCATCTGACACTCGGCCACCGTCCCCGGTCTGGGGACCTCGCTCGGCCGGGGCGGCGCCACCACGACCCAGCAGGACCTGCGCCACGCCGACTGCATCGTCATCCAGGGCTCGAACATGGCGGAGTGCCACCCGGTGGCCTTCCAGTGGGTGATGGAGGCCAAGGCCCGGGGCGCCAGGGTGATCCACGTCGACCCCCGTTTCACCCGCACCAGCGCGCTGGCCGACCTGCACGTCCCGCTGCGGGCCGGGACCGACATCGCCTTCCTGGGCGGGGTGATCCGCCACATCCTCGAGCGCGGCCTGGACTTCAGGGAGTACGTCGTCGCCTACACCAACGCGGCGACGCTGGTGTCGGAGGACTTCCTCGACACCGAGGACCTCGACGGGGTGTTCTCCGGCTTCGACGCCGACGCCCGGGCCTACGACCCGTCGTCGTGGCGCTACGCGGGCGCGTCGACGGCCGGGAGCGGGGGCGACGACCGCCCCGGCGAGGCGGCGCCCCACGAGGCGGGCAGCCACGGCCCCGCCCTCGACGAGCCGGGCGCCGAGCGGGACCCCACCCTGACCCACCCCCGCTGCGTCTACCAGGTCCTGAAGCGCCACTTCGCCCGCTACACGCCGGAGATGGTCGAGGAGGTGTGCGGCGTCCCCGAGGAGCTGTTCCTCCGGGTGTGCGAGGCGTGGACGGCGAACTCGGGCCGGGAGCGAACGACGGCCCTCGTGTACTCGGTGGGTTGGACGCAGCACACCGTGGGCGTGCAGTACATCCGGGCGGGCGCCATCATCCAGCTGCTGCTGGGCAACGTGGGCCGGCCGGGCGGAGGCATCCTGGCCCTGCGGGGCCACGCCAGCATCCAGGGGTCGTCCGACATCCCCACGCTGTTCAACCTGCTGCCCGGCTACCTGCCCATGCCGGACGCCGCCGCCCACCCCGACCTGGCGACCTACGTGCGGTCCATCACCGGTCGCCACCAGAAGGGGTTCTGGGGCCACGCCGGCGCCTACACGGTCAGCCTGCTGAAGGCGTGGTGGGGCGACGCGGCGACGCCCGAGAACGACTTCCGCTTCGACTGGCTGCCCCGCCTCACCGGCGACCACGGCACCTACCGCCAGGTCTTCGACATGATCGACGGCCGCATCTCCGGTTACTTCCTCCTGGGCCAGAACCCGGCCGTGGGGTCGGCCCACGGGCGGGCCCAGCGCCTCGGGATGGCCAACCTCGACTGGCTCGTCGTACGGGACCTCTTCCTGGTCGAGAGCGCCACCTTCTGGAAGGACGCCCCCGAGATCGCCACCGGCGAGATCGACCCGGCGACGTGCCGCACCGAGGTGTTCTTCCTGCCCGCCGCCTCCCACGTCGAGAAGGAGGGCACGTTCACCCAGACCCAGCGCGTCCTCCAGTGGCGCGACCAGGCGGTGGAGCCGAAGGACGACTGCCGCTCCGAGCTGTGGTTCTTCTTCCATCTCGGTCGTCTGGTGCGCGAGCGGCTGGCGGCGTCCGGCGACGAGCGGGACCGGCCCGTGCTGGACCTCACCTGGGACTACCCGCTCCACGGCCCGTACGACGAGCCCAGCGCCGAGGCGGTGCTCCGCGAGGTGAACGGGTGCGACCTGGCGACGGGGCGGCTGCTCGACACCTTCGTCGACCTGCGCGACGACGGTTCCACGGCGAGCGGCTGCTGGATCTACGCCGGAGTGTTCGGCGGCGGCGAGAACCGGGCGGCCCGGCGCCCGCCCGGCGACGAGCACCGGTGGGGATGGGCGTGGCCGCTGGACCGCCGCCTGCTCTACAACCGGGCCTCCGCCGACCCCGAGGGACGGCCGTGGAGCGAGCGCAAGAGGTACGTGTGGTGGGACGACGAGCGGGGCGAGTGGACGGGCCGGGACGTCCCCGACTTCGAGCGGACCAAGCCGCCGTCGTACCGTCCACCACCGGGCGCCACCGCCGAGGCGGCGCTGGCGGGCGACGACCCGTTCGTCATGCAGGCCGACGGCAAGGGCTGGCTCTTCGCCCCCGCCGGCCTGGTCGACGGCCCGCTGCCCGCCCACTACGAGCCGCCCGAGTCGCCGGTGCCGAACCTGCTCCATGCGCAGCAGGTGAACCCGACCCGGAAGGTCTACGCCCGGGCCGACAACCCCCGCAGCCCGAGCGCCCCCCGTGCCGGTTCGGAGGTCTTCCCCTACGTCTTCACGACCAGCCGGCTCACCGAGCACCACACGGCGGGCGGCATGAGCCGCTACGTCCCCGTCCTGAGCGAGCTCCAGCCCGAGCTGTTCGTGGAGGTGTCGCCGGCGCTGGCGGCGGAGCGGGGCCTGCGCCACCTCGAGTGGGCCCACCTGGTGACGCCCCGCGCCGCCGTGGAGGCGCGGGTGCTGGTGACCGACCGGCTGGCGCCCCTGCGGGTGGCGGGTCGGACGGTCCACCAGGTCTGCATCCCGTACCACTGGGGCGCCGGCGGGATCACGGCGGGGGACTCGGCCAACGACCTGTTCGGCGTCACCCTGGACGCCAACGTGCACATCCAGGAGTCGAAGGTGGGGTCCTGTGACGTGCGCCCCGGGCGCCGCCCCGAGGGCCCGGCCCTGCTCGCCTACGTCGCCGGGTACCGGCAGCGGGCGGGGGCCACCGGCGCGACGGGGACGGCGGCGCTGTCGTCCGACGAGGGCGAGCGGTGACGAGGGTCGGGTTCTTCACCGACACCTCGGTGTGCATCGGCTGCAAGGCGTGCGAGGTGGCGTGCAAGGAGTGGAACGGCGTGCCCACCGGCGGCTCCGATCTGCTCGGCCTGTCCTACGACAACACCGGCTCGCTGAACGCCGACGCCTGGCGCCACGTGGCCTTCATCGAGCAGGCGCCGGCCGGCGGGAGCGGCGGGAACGGGGCGCGGCGGTGGCTGATGTCGTCGGACGTGTGCAAGCACTGCACGTCCGCCGGGTGCCTCGACGTGTGCCCGACGGGGTCGCTGTTCCGCACCGAGTTCGGCTCCGTGGTGGTGCAGGACGACATCTGCAACGGCTGCGGGTACTGCATCCCGGCGTGCCCGTTCGGGGTCATCGACCAGCGGCGGGGCGACGGCCGGGCCTGGAAGTGCACGCTCTGCTACGACCGCCTGCGGGGCGGGCTGGAGCCGGCGTGCGCCAAGGCGTGCCCCACCGACTCCATCCAGTTCGGGCCGCTCGACGAGCTGCGGGAGCGGGCGGCGGCACGGGTGGGCTCGTTGCGGGAGGCGGGGGTGGCCGGCGCCCGGCTGTACGGCGAGGACCCGACCGACGGGGTG
>DATLFN010000091.1 GCA_035540975.1 Acidimicrobiales bacterium | reverse complement strand
GGTCCTCGCCCGACGCCCATGCCCATGCCAGCGCTGGCTGGAGGTGGAGAAGCTGGCCGAGGACCTGAACGCGGCGGAGAAGGAGGCCGGGCTGCCCCTCACCCGGGCACCCGACGCCGGCTTCGCCGCGCTGGCATGGGCATGGGCGTCGGGCGAGGACCTGGACGAGGTCATGGGCGCCGAGGAGATCTCCGGCGGCGACTTCGTGCGCAACGTCAAGCAGCTCATCGACCTGCTCCGCCAGCTGGGCGACGTGGCAGCGCGCCCGTCCACGGCGGCCGCCGCCCGCCAGGCGGCCGACGCCCTGTTCCGGGGGGTGGTGGCGGCGTCGTCGGTCGTGGGCACCGGCGCCGGTGGCGCGCCCGGGCCCGGGGCCGACGCCGAGGCGGCGCCCGCGCCGGCGCCGTGACCGCGCCGTGACGATCGAGAAGGGCAAGGCGTGGGGCGCCCCCGGGCCGCTTCCCGACGACGGGGTGGTCGTGCGCTCCGACGCCGAGGCCCGCGCCGTGCTGGAGGAGGCCAGGCGGGCGACCCGGCCGTTCCCGGTGCTCGGCCTGGTGGGAGGCGACCTGTGCCGGACCCTCGGCGGCCGGGGCGACGAGGGGCGACTGCGCTCGGAGCGGGCCGTCACCTTCCCCGTGGACCTGGGCGAGGCCCTGGTTGACGGGGTCCTCCACCTCTTCGTGGCCCACCTCGTCGCCCGCGACCGCCTGTGGCGCGACGTGTTCGTGGCCATGAACGCCCAGTGGCGGGGGCCGTGGAACCTCGGCCCCCGCGCCCACCCCAACGACGGCCGGCTCGACACCTACCGGGCCACCCTGGCGCTCGGCGACCTCGCCAAGGTGCGGGCCCGCCTCCACCACGGGGCCCACCTGCCCCACCCCCGCATCACCGAGCGCCGGGCGCCCGCCGTCCAGGTCGAGCTCGACCGGCCGAGGCGGGTCGAGCTGGACGGAGCAGCCGCCGGCCGCGGGCGGCGCATCTCGGTCCGGGTGGAGCCCGACGCGCTCAGCGTGGTCGTCTAGCGCGCGCCCCGCGGTCCGCCACCGGCACCGGGGTCGGGCCGTACGCTGCACCTCCGCATGCACTACGCATCCGAGGCGTTCACGGTCGACGAGCAGGCCGTGCTGCGCCGCTACTTCACCAACCTCGACCGGCCGGTGTTCGCCCTCGTCAACCTGCCCGAGGTGGTGAAGGGCGCCCTGTTCGCCCGCTACTCCCGGTCCTCCAAGAGCCTGCGCCGGCTGTTCCTCGACGAGTTCGTCGAGGACCTCGACATGGAGGGCGACCTCACCGTCGACGCCACCATGGGCCTGGCCCGGGCCGAGCAGCTCTACGACCGGGTGTTCCTGGAGTACGGCGACGACTCGGTGGCCCAGCTGGGGGGCGTGCACCTGGCCTGCGAACAGGCGTCCAACCTGCTCACCAAGGTCCTGGAGTGGGGCCGGCTGATGGCCTACCTGGAGCAGTCGACCCGCTACGTCGCCTACGACGTGCGCCTCCAGAACGGGCGCTACCGGTACTTCCGCGACCCGGCCGTGGCCGCCTCGGCGCTGGGCGCCCGCTACGTGGGCGACATGGACCGGTTGTTCGACACCTACGCCCGTCTCGTCCCGGTCATGCAGGACTGGCTCGCCGCCCGCTATCCCAAGGAGGCGGGGGACTCCGACTTCGTGCACCGCCAGTCCATCCGGGCCAAGGCGTTCGACGCCCTCCGGGGGATCCTGCCGGCGGCCGCCCTCTCGAACGTCGGGATCTACGGCACGGGCCAGGGCTACGAGATGCTCCTGGTACGCATGCGGGCGTCGGCCCTCCCCGAGGCCCGGGCCTACGCCGGGATGATGCTGGAGGAGCTGCGCAAGGTCATCCCCTCGTTCCTCAAGCGGGTCGACATGCCCGAGCGGGGTGGCGCCTGGTCGGCGTACCAGCAGGCCAACCGCACGGCCATGGCCGGCGTCGCCGCCCGGGTGCTGGCGGGGGAGGAGCCCGAGCCCCGGCCCGCCGTCACCCTGGTGGACTTCGACCCCGACGCCGAGGACAAGCTGGTCGCCGCCATGCTGTACCCGTACTCGGACCTGCCCGAGGACCAGGTGATGGCCCGGGTGCGCACGATGTCGGCGGACGAGAAGGCGTCGGTGGCCCGGGCCTACGCGGGGGAGCGCTCCAACCGGCGCCAGAAGCCCGGCCGCGCCCTCGAGCGCAGCGGCTACCGCTTCGACGTGCTCTCCGACTACGGGGCGTTCCGCGACCTCCAGCGCCACCGCATGCTGACCATCGAGTGGCAGGACCTGACGCCCGGCCACGGCTACGTGCGGCCCGAGGCGGTCGACGAGGCGGGGGAGACCGGGGCGTTCGACGAGGCCATGGAGCGCTCGGCGTCGCTCCACCACGCCCTCTCCGGGCCCTTCCCCGCCCAGGCCGCGTACGCCGTCGCCCTCGCCTACCGGGTCCGCTACGTGATGCAGCTCAACGCCCGGGAGGCGATGCACGTCCTCGAGCTGCGGACGGGGCCCCAGGGGCACCCGGAGTACCGCCGGGTGTGCCAGGAGATGCACCGGCTCATCGCCGACCAGGCCGGCCACCGCCTGGTCGCCGACCTGATGCGGTACGTCGACCACGGCACCTACGACCTCGAGCGCCTCGAGGCCGAACGCCGGGCCGAGGCCCGCCGGGCCGCCCGCCCGTAGGGGCCGCCTCCGCCACGTCGAGCCGTGGGCTGTCGCGGCCCCGCGTGCCCGCCACCTTGTGGCTGCTGTTGAATCCGGGGTTGATGTTGTCGATGAGGTCCCTGTAGATTGTTCCCCACTTGTCCGTGGGAGGTCGTGTGCCGCGAATGCAGGCCCTCGGTGGGCTGGTGATGCTGGCGCTGGCCGGGGGGGCGCATGCCGGCGCGCCGAAGGCGACGACCTACACCGTCCGGTCGGGGGACACCCTGGGCGCCGTGGCGGCCAGGACGGGCGTGCCCGTCGCCTCCCTCGCCCGGGCCAACGGGATCGCCGACCCCGACCGGGTGCGGGCCGGCCAGGTCCTCACCGTCCCCACCGCCGGGCCGCGGGCCGGCGCGCCGTCCCCCCCGGCAGCGGCGCCGGCGGCCGCCACCACGGCGTCGTACAAGGTGCGGCCGGGCGACACCCTCGCCCGGGTGGCCAGGCGAACCGGCGTGCCGGTGGACGCGTTGGCCAAGGCCAACAGCGTGAAGAACGCCGACCTGGTCCGGGTCGGCCAGGTGCTCGCCATCCCCAAGGTGGGCGAGCCGGCACCGGTGGTGGCGGCCCCGCTCGCCGCCCTCCCGTCGCCCGTGGTGGTGGTGGGCGGGGGGCGAGAGCACCGGGTGGCCAAGGGGCAGACGCTGGGCGCCATCGCCCGCCAGTACTCCACGACCGTCGCCGACCTCGTCGGCCTCAACGCCGTGAAGAACCCCAACCTGGTCCGGGAGGGCGCGGTGCTCAAGGTCCCCGGCGGCGAGTGGCTGTGCCCGGTGAAGGGCACGACCCAGTTCACCGACAGCTGGGGCCAGCCCCGCCCCGGCCAGCGCCGCCACCTCGGCACCGACCTCTTCGCCGCCCGGGGGACGCCCGTGGTGGCCAGCGTGGGTGGCACGGTGGCGCACGCCTCGGGGGCGATCGCCGGCCTGGCGTACTACCTCACCGGCGACGACGGCAACACCTACTACGGCGCCCACCTCGACTCCCTCGCCGCGTCCGGCCGCGTCGAGCGCGGCACCGTCCTCGGCACCGTCGGCTCGACGGGCAACGCCAAGGGCACCACGCCGCATCTCCACTTCGAGATCAAGCCGGGCGGCGGCGCCTCGGTCAACCCCTACCCGACCGTCGCGGCGTGGTGCTGAGCGGGCGCCTCCGGGGCGCCGTCGCCCTGGCCGGGATGATCGGCGTGGCGGTGGGCGGCCAGGCCGGGACGAGGGTGGTCGAGCGGGGCGAGACGCTGTCGGGCGTGGCCCGTTCCGTCGGGGTCGCCGTCGACGACCTGGCCAGGGCCAACGGGATCACCGACGTCCACCGGGTGCGGGCCGGCCAGCGCCTGGTGGTGCCCGGTCCAGCCGCGCCGCCCGCCACCGCAGCAGCGGCGGTGGTGGCACCGGCGACGGTCGAGGTCGCCCGGGGCCAGACGCTCTCCGCCCTCGCCCGGTCCCTCGGCGTCGGCGTGGACGAGCTGGCCCGGGCCAACGGGATACGCAACGTCCACCGGGTACGAGCGGGCCGGCGCCTGGTCGTACCCGCCACCGCCACCGCCACTCCCGCGGCGGTCGTCGCGCCGGCGCCGGCGCCCCCGCACCGCGCCGTCGAGGTCGGGAGGGGCCAGACCCTGTCGGCCGTCGCCCGCTCGGTCGGCGTCACCGTGGACGAGCTGGCCCGGGCCAACGGGATACGCGACGTCCACCGGGTTCGGGCCGGCCAGCGCCTGGTCGTGCCGGCCGGCGCGACGTCGGCCTCCAGCGTGCCCGATGCGCTGCGGGCGCGGCCCGACCGGCTGGTGCTGCTGCCGCTGTTCGACGCCGCCGCACGCGATTTCGGGATCCCCGTCGACCTGTTCAAGGCCATGACCTGGCAGGAGTCGGGGTGGCGGAACGACCGGGTGTCGTCGACCAACGCCCTGGGCATCGGCCAGCTCATGCCCGCCACCATCGCCTTCGTGAACGGCGTGCTGCTGAAGGCGCAGCTCGACCCCAACCGGCCCGAGGACAACATCCGCATGTCGGCCCGGTTCCTCGCCTACCTGCTGCACCAGAACGCCGGCGACGTGCCCCGGGCCCTGGCGTCGTACTACCAGGGCCTGGCGTCGGTGCGCAGCCGGGGCCCGCTGCCCGAGACGGTGCGCTACGTGGCCAACGTCCTCGCCCTGCGCCACAAATTCTGAGCAGAAAGTCGCGCCGCCCGGCAACCCTCCTGACCTGCGACGACGCGCGAACTCCCTGGTCAGGGCCTCCTTGACGCCTGAGCGGCGCGTGCAAGACTACGAGTCGTCCCTAGACGCCCCAGACGCCAGGTCGTGGGCCTCCGGCTCCCGTCGGGGATCCGGAGGGGGTGGTCACCGGGCACGCGGGGGTACCAGGAAGCCCAGTAGAGAACGTCCCAATAACTCATCGTCGCGGGCGCCCGGACGGTCGAGCCACCGGACGGCACCAACGGCTTCCTGGTCCCTCAGCGCGGTCTTGCGGCTGGAGGCGCGCGGTGTATGGTTCCGCCGCCCGGACCGCTCTGTGAGGACCTTCATGGCTGACGACGACGTCGACGAGGAGCTGCTGGAAGAAGACGTCGACGAGCCCGACGACCTGGAGGAAGGCGATCTCGACGACCTGGCCGACGACGACGACGACATCGTCCTCGACGATGCCGAGGTCGTCGAGGACGATGTCGAGATCCCCGAAGTGGTCGCAGTGGTCACTCCCGTCCCGTCGGACGAGGAGGAGGATGAGGAGGAGGACGACGAGGCCGACGAGGACGACGTGGAGGCCAGCCTCGACGTCATCCTCAAGGAGAAGCTGGTCGTCGCCGACGACGACGACGCCGAGGACACCGCCGACCAGGACGAGCGGGTGGAGACCACCACCAAGGTGCTGCCCAAGCAGCCCGACGAGTTCGTGTGCCAGTCCTGCTTCCTGGTGAAGCACCCGAGCCAGTTGGCCGACCGCGACAAGCTGCTCTGCCGGGACTGCGTGTGACGGAAGGGCCGGGCTCGGGGGCCGAGCGCTCGCCGCTCGACCGGGCGGTCGACCTGCTCGTGTACGCCCCGCTGGGGCTGGCGCTGGCCGCACGCGACGAGCTCCCGAAGCTGATCGCCAAGGGTCGCCAGGAGTCCCAGGGGCAGGTGGCCATGGCGAGGGTCGTGGGCAGGTTCGCCGTGGGCCGCGGCCAGAAGGAGGCGAGCAGGCTCCTCCGCGAGGCATCGGGACGCCTGGCCCGGCTCGGCCTCGTACCCGACCCGGGCCGGGCCGCGAAGCCGTCTGCCCGGCCGTCGTCGCAGACCCATCGGTCGGCCGAGTCGTCGGCCGAGACGCGGGGGGGGGCCGCCGCGCCGGGCCGGCCGGCGGAGCCGTCCGCCGACCCGTCCGCCGACCCGTCCTCGGCGACGCACGGGCCAGCCGCCGCCCCCGGCGCCACCCCCGGCGCCATCCCGGCGCCGCCGGCGACCGAGCCCCGGGCGGGGGCCGGGCCCGCAGCGGCGCCCCCCGCCGACGAGCCGCCGGCGGGCTCCGTGCCCGACGGCCTGGCCATCCCCGGCTACGACTCGCTGTCGGCCCCCCACGTGGTGCAGCGCCTCGACGGGCTGTCGGCCGACGAGCTGGAGTCCGTCCGGGCCTACGAGACGGCCCACCGGGGGCGCAAGACCATCCTCAGCAGGATCGCCCAGCTCCAGTCGCCGTCGGGCGCCTAGTGGAGGCGGCCCGCCGCGCCACCGAGAACGACGTCCCGCGGCTGGCGACGCTCTGCCGGGCGGCGCTCGCCGAGCTGGGCGCCCGCGAGCGGGGCGGCGCGCTGTTCGTCGCCCGGGAGGGCCGGGCCGAGCCGCTGGAGGAGAGCCTGCGGGCGACCGTCGCCGGCCCGGCATCGGTGGCCGTCGCCGGGACCATCGACGACACGGTGGTCGGCTTCGGCACCGGCCGGCTCGAGGGCCTCCGCGACGGCAGCTGCCTCGGCGTCATCGACGAGCTGTTCGTCGAGGAGGGCGCCCGGGCGGTCGGCGTGGGCGAGGCGATCATGGGGGAGCTGTTGGCGTGGTTCTCGGCGCGCGGTTGCCTGGGCGTGGACTCCACCGCCCTCCCGGGCGCCCGCGAGACCAAGAACTTCTTCGAGGAGTCGGGGTTCACGGCACGCCTGCTGGTGATGCACCGGCGGCTGAGGGGCTGACGGGCGTGACCGACCCGGGTGACGGGGCGTCGGACCGCCCGCAGCTGTGCGTCGGGGTCATCGCCGTCAACGCCGAGCGGCTCCTCCTCGTCCGCCGGGGGCGCGGCCCGGCGGCCGGCGAGTGGTCGGTCCCCGGCGGCCGCGTCGAGCTGGGGGAGACGCTGGCCGAGGCCGTGCTGCGCGAGCTGGCCGAGGAGACGGGCCTCGACGGCGTCTGCGACGAGCTGGTCGGCTGGGTCGAGCGCATCGGGCCCGACCACCACTTCGTGATCCTGGACTTCCGGGTCAGCGTGCTCGACGCCAGACGGCCCGAGGCCGGGTCCGACGCCGCGGAGGCGGCGTGGGTCCCCCTCTCCGAGGTGGCCGAGCTACGCCTCGTCGACGGCCTCGCCGAGTTCCTCCACGAGCACGGGATCCTCGACGTCATCGCCTGACGAGACTCCCCGGAGGGCCCGGCAAGATCGACCGGAACGTCGTGTCGCGTTCGTGATCGCTCCGCAAATGTGCGCCGAACACGCACCGTAGGCAGAACAGGCCGGTATCCTACGAAGGGTGGGGTATCCACCACCGGCACCGGGCTGCGACGACAGGTGCGGGCGTCTCCAATGCCCGTTCTGCCTGGCGTACGACGTGAGCCGCCTGTTCGTGGCCAGCCTCGGCATGGACGCCTGCGAGTGCGCGTCGTGCCGGGGCCGCTGGGACGAGGAGCACGACAGCGGCGCCTACCGCGGGCGCTCGGAGCGAGAGTCCATCCTCGTCCACGACTGACGGCCGCGCCGCCGCCGTCCGCTCAGTCGCTCCGAATCGCGGCGGCCTCGCCGGGGGACGCTTCTTCCGCCGCCGCCGCCTCGGCTGAGGGCGCGCCGCTCGCCGGCGCCGCCTCGGCGGCCCGTCCGGGGTCGGGCTCGGCCGCCGGCTGCGGGGTGGGACCTGTCGACACCGGCTCGGTGGAGGTCTCGACGTCGGGGCCGGCGGGCCCCGCTTCGGCGACGGGCTCAGCGGTCCGGCCTGCCGCCCGCTCGTGTGTGACGTCGGCGATGGGCTCGGCCACCGTC
>DATLFN010000090.1 GCA_035540975.1 Acidimicrobiales bacterium | reverse complement strand
ACCTCGCCCAGCGGCGTGCCCATGGGGAGCTCCACCACCCCGGCGCGCCGGGTTCGCCCGCTCACCGTGCACACGATCGTGCCGGGCGACTGCTCGGTGCCGACCGAGCGGAACCAGTCGGGGCCCTCGGCCAGGATGGCGGCCACGTTGGCCATCGTCTCGACGTTGTTGACCAGCGTGGGCGCCGCCTCCGTGGTCCCCGGGCCGGCCAGGTCCACGCCCGCCGCCGAGCGGGTCCCGCCGCCCTCGCCGCCCTCGTCCAGGCCGCGCCGGAACGGCGGCGAGATGCGGGGGAAGGGGTGGCGCCCGGCCAGCACCTCCAGCAGCGCCGTCTCCTCGCCGTAGAGGTACTCGCTCGGGCCCTCCACGACCGACACCTCGACGCCCTTGGTCCAGCCCCGCTCGTCGGCCTCGGCGATCGCCGCCCGTACGCGCGCCAGCTCGGTGGTGAAGGTGCCCTTCATGGCGACGGTGACCCGGGGCGACCCGGCGGCGACGGCGGCGATCAGGGCCCCCTCCAGGACGCGGTACGGGTTGCGGCGCAGGATCAGGCGGTCCTTGAACGACCCCGGCTCGCCCTCGGCGGCGTTGACGACGACCGTGGCCGGCGTGCCCGGGGGCAGGTTGTCCCGGACGCTCCGCCACTTCGTCCCCGTCGGGAACCCGGCGCCGCCCCGGCCCCGCAGTCCGGACGCCTCGACGTCGTCGACGACGGCCGTCGGGCCCAGCCGGGTGGCCGCTTCCAACCCGCGTCCCCCGCCCGCCTCCACGTACCGATCGAGGGACGGGACGGGTTCGAGGTCGAGGGTGCGCGGCTCCATGCCCGGTGAAGTTAGCGGGGACGGCCCGGGCGCCCGACCGACCGCGTCACACGATCTCGAGGAGGCCGCGCTCCTCCACGAGATGGAGCGACAGCGTCCGGTAGCCCTTGTCCTCGAACACCACCACCACGGTGTCGTCGTCGGCCCGGACGACCTCGCCCTCGCCCCACTCGACGTGGCGGACCCGCTGGGCGGCGCCGAAGCGGGTCGAGGCGCGGGCGGACGCCACCGCCTCCGCCCGACCGGCGTCGCAGTTGTCGCAGGCGTCGCACGGCCCCTCGAAGGGCTCGCCGAAGTAGGCGAGCAGCACCGACCGCCGGCACCTGCGGGTCTCGGCGAACGACCGCATCATCTCCAGTCGGCTGCGCTCCAGCTCCGCCTCCGCCTCGCTGGCCCGGGCCGCCTCCTCCAGGTAGCGACCGGCGTCGGTCGCCCGGCCGACGGCCCGCACGCCGTCGTCGGCCGTGAGCCGGACGGCGCCGGCGTCCTCCAGTCGGGCCAGCGCCGACCGCAGCCGCCCGTCCGCCAGCCCGAGCGCGGCGCCCAGCTCGGCGACGGGGTGGACGGCGTCGTCCCCGGCCACCTGCTGGAGGACGTCGGCGTAGTCCCGGCGCCTCGGCCGGCGGCCGGCGGCGAAGAACCTGCGGACGCCCAGGTTCTCGTGGCGGTAGAGGAGCACGGCCCGCGCCGGCCGGCCGTCGCGCCCGGCCCGTCCGATCTCCTGGTAGTACGAGTCGAGCGAGTCGGGGATGTCGTGGTGGACGACGAAGCGGGCGTCCGCCTTGTCGACGCCCATGCCGAAGGCGTTGGTGGCCACCACCACCTCCACGTCGCCCGCCATGAAGATGTCCTGCACGCTCTCCCGGGACCGGGCGGGCAGGCCGGCGTGGTAGGGGACGGCGAGCACGCCCTCGTCGCCCAGGGTGGCAGCCACCTCCTCTGCCCTCCGGCGGGTGGCGACGTACACGATCCCCGGCGTGCCGGCGGCGGCGATGACCTCCCGGACGGCCGGGACCTTCTCGGGCTCCTCGCGGACGGGCCGCACCGCCAGGTGGATGTTGGGCCGGTCGAAGCCCCGCACCACGACCGCCGGGTCGCGCAGGCCGAGCCGCTCGATGATGGTGGCGCGCACCGGCGGTGCGGCGGTGGCCGTGAGGGCGAGCACGCTCGGGCGCCCCACCCGCACGACGATCTCCCGCAGGCGCAGGTAGTCGGGCCGGAAGTCGTGGCCCCAGGCGCTCACGCAGTGGGCCTCGTCGACCACGAACAGGCTGGGCCCTGCCGCCTCCAGCTGTTCGAGGACGTCCTCCCGCACCAGCGACTCGGGGGCCACCAGCAGGAACTCGAGGTCGCCGCCGGCCAGCTGCTCCAGGGCGGCCCGCTTGTCGGCCCGGCGCACGGTGGAGTTCCACTCCACCGCCCCGCCCACGTCCCGCCCGCCCAGGGCCTCCACCTGGTCGCGCTGGAGGGCGAGGAGGGGGGAGACGACCACCGTCGGCCCCGGGCGCAGGACGGCGGCCAGCTGGTAGATCGCCGACTTGCCGGCGCCGGTGGGCAGCACGGCGAGGGTGTCGCGCCCGTCGCTCACCGCCTGGACGGCCTCGGCCTGGCCGGGGCGGAGCTCGGCGTAGCCGAACAGGCGCGCGGCCAGCCGGCGGATCTCGGGGACGGTGGCCACGGTGCCGGCGAGGTACCCCGCCCCGGACGGGGCGAAACGGGCGCGACTGCCGGTCGCCGGGCGGCCGAGCCGTCGCCGTCAGCGGTGTCGCGCTGGTGTCGGAACCGGCCTCGGCCGGACGGCGACGGGGCGGCCGACAGACCGCTGGTGGGGGCCCCCGAACCGCCGTCAGCTGTCGTCGCGCTCCTCGGGGCCCTCCTCGGGGGGCGCCTCGTCGTCGCCGTCGGGCACGACGCCGAGGGGCTCGTCGCTCGCGACCTGCTCGCCGGGCACCGGGTTGTTGGTGGACATGGTTGCCCCCTACCCGCCGGGGCGGGCGGGCTATCGCGTGGCGCGGGCGGCCGACGCCCCGAGGGCCAGGTAGACGGCGCCCGTCCACCGCAGCTTCGTGCGCAGGGCGGGTCGCAACCGTGTGGCCACCGAGGCGGCCACCAGGGCGTAGGCGCCGTCGGTGGCGCCTGCGTACTTCAGCACCTGGAAGGCCACGGCGGAGCGCACCAGGATGGCCGACAGCCCGGCCGCCGCGGCCACCACGTGCACCATCGAGCCGGCGTGGACCCCCGCCACCGACGCCAGCCCGGCCCGTCGCCCGTGCTCGGCGCTGGAGGCGACGATGTAGAGGACCGAGGGGCCGGGCACGACCAGCAGGGCGAGGGCGGCGGCCGCGAACACCGCCAGGGTCGACAGCTCGGGCACGGGCCCGACCATACCGATCCGGCCGTTCGTGCCCTGCCCATTTCCGGGCCGGCCCGCGACCCCCAGGGCCGGACGCGGCCCGGCCCGATTGCAAGCGGCGGGCGCCCGGCCCCTACCGTCACTCCCATGAACGCCGGCACCATCGCGGCGGCGGTGACGGCCGCGGTGGCCGTCGGAGCCGTGGCCCTCGTCGCCGACGGGCGGCCCCCGTCGCCCACCGGCGGCGGCTGCCCGGCGGCGGGCCACGTCGACCCCCAGGTGTCGGGCGTCGAGGGCGGCGACATCCCGACCCTGCCGCCCGCCTACTCGTTCTCCGCCGTCGCGTCGGACGGGTGCACGCCGGTGCGGTGGAACCCGTGCGCGCCCGTGCGCTTCGTGGTCAACCCGGCGGGCGCCCCGCCCGGCGGGCCGGAGGACGTGCGGGAGGCGTTCCGGAGGCTGGGCGAGGCGACGGGGATCACGTACGTGGACGGCGGGCTGACCGACGAGCGGTCCGCCGGTGAGCGGGCCGCCTACCAGCCCGAGCGCTACGGCCGGCGGTGGGCCCCGGTGCTGGTCGAGTGGCGGACGGAGGCGGGCGGCACGGACGAGGTCCAGCTGGTGGGCGTCGGGCTCCCCGTCCGGTCGGGCGACGTGTACGTGTCGGGCCGCCTGAGCCTCAACCCGGCGGCGGTCACCTCGGCCAGCGCCCGGACGCCGCTGGCACCGGGCTTCGGCTCGCCGGGCGGGACGGGGCCGATCGGCCCTTCCGGCGTGACCTGGGGCCGCGTCGTGCTCCACGAGCTGGCCCACGTGGCCGGCCTCGGCCACACGCGCGACCGGGCCCAGCTCATGTACCCCGAGACCACCGAGCAGACGACCCGTCCCGCCCGGTTCGCGGCCGGGGACCGGGCCGGCCTGCGGCACCTGGGCCGGGACGCCGGGTGCCTGCGCACGCCGCCGCCCGGCAGCCCGACGACGGGCCCGGGAGGCGCCTCGCCGGGGCGGGCCTGAAGGCGCGGCCCGGGGAGGTTCAGGCGCCGGCGGTCGTCGCCCGGCGGGGCGGGCCGAGCGTGACGGGCGTCCCGCCCAGGGTCCCGCCGACCGCCGGGCCGCCGCCCGAGGTGGCGTCGGCGAAGGCCACGTCCAGCGCCTCCTGGGCCGGTGCCGCGCTGGCCTTGGCCAGGCGGGCGATGTCCTCGGGGGCCGCCTCGTAGGCGTCGCCCGGGTAGAGCCGGAGGCGCCGGTAGTGGTGGGCGTAGTTGGCGCCCGCCGCCCCCAGGGCCAGGTTGAAGCGGGGATCGCGCCGGCCCGTCTCCCGCAGGAACCGGCGGGCCCGGCGGTTGCCCCGGTAGTACCACCGGTAGGCGGCGTGCAGGCCGTCCTCCAGCTCGGCGGCCGACATCCGGGCCGGCTCGAACACGGCGTTGTAGAGGTTGTACCGGCGCCAGTCGAACGACGTGATGCGGTCGTCGGCCAGCATCCGGGAGTACGTGTGCGTCCCCGGGTACGGCGTGAGGATCGAGAAGTGGGCGAGGTCGACGCCGATGCGGTCCACGAACTCGACGGTGTGCCGGAACACGTCGGGCTGGTCGGTGTCGAAGCCGAAGATGAACCCGCCCTCCACGCCGATGCCCCGCCGGTGCAGCCGGTCCACCAGCTCGCCGTACTGGCCGGGGCGGTTCTTCTTGTTGCACTCGATGAGGGCGTCGCGCGAGACGCTCTCGAAGCCGGTGAACAGGACCCGGCAGCCGCTGCGGTGGGCCAGGTCGAGCAGCTCCTGGTCGCGGGCCAGGCCGATGGACGCCTGGGCGCCCCACGTCACGTGGACCTTCGAGCGCACCAGCGTCTCGCACAGCTCGCGGGTGTAGTCGAGGTCGGCGGCCAGGTCGTCGTCGAGGAAGAAGACGTAGGCGAAGCGGCCGATGTGCTGCCCCGCCTTCTTTATGACCCGCAGCTCCTCCACGACCTGCTCGGGGTCACGGTGGCGCGAGCCGCGCCCGTTGATGCGGATGACCGAGCAGAAGTCGCAGTTGAACCGGCAGCCGCGCGTCGTCTGGAGGGTGTTGAGCGGGGCGTAGCGGGTGAGCGGGAACCGCTTCAGGTCGACCCGCCACTCGTCGGCCGTCGGCACCGCGTGCATGCCCTGCCACTCGCCCTGGTACAGCGGCGACAGGGTGCCGGCGAGCGCGTCGGCGAGCACGGTGGCGAACACGCCCTCGGCCTCGCCCGACACCACGGCGTCGGCGTGGCGCAGGGCCTCGGTCGGCAGCAGCGACGGGTGGACGCCGCCCAGGACGACCGGTACGCCGCGCGCCCGGTAGCCGTCGGCCACGGCGTAGGCCCGGGACGCCACGGGGGTCCACACGGTCAGGGCCACCAGGTCGGGCGTCTCGGCCGGCAGGGGGTCGAAGTTCTCGTCGACGACGCGGGCGTCCCAGCCGCTGCGGCGGGCCAGGGCGGCGAGGACCAGCAGCGCCATGGGCGGCATCCGGTGGCCGAAGGTCAGCTGGAGCCCGGTGCCCTGCCACCTGGGGAACACCAGGTGGAGCAGCGGCCGGTCGCCGGTGCGGTCGGTCCGTCGTCGGCGTGCCATCCTGCGCCGAGTCTGCCACGGCCGGCAGCGGGGGGACGCCCGCCGGGCGTGCGACGATGGCGCGGTGCCGCCGTTGGTGCCGCAGGGCGGTCGGCCGTGCCAGGAGCGGGTCACCCGGCGACCGTCGGCGGCGGACGGCTGCTCGTGCTGACGACCTCCTGACGGGGGCCGGTAGGCTCGGGCCCGTGCATCGCGGCTCCGTGCGCCGACCGCGGCGGTAGGTCGTCCGGGGCGCAGCGGTGGACGTCAACCCGTACCAGGCGCTCGGCGTCGAGCCGACCGCCACCAAGCCCGAGCTCGTGGCGGCCTACCGCGTCATGGCCCAGATCTTCCATCCCGACCGCTACGCCGAGGCACCCGAGGCGGTGCGGGCGGAGGCGGAGCGGCGCATGAAGGAGCTCAACAAGGCGTACGACTTCGCCCGCAAGGCCTCCCCGCTCGACATCAAGCGGGCGCAGGACTTCCAGCGGCGGTCCACCCGCGACACGAAGAAGAAGGCGAGCCCCCCGCCGCCGCCCAACTTCGGCGTCCCCTGGGAGGTGGCCCAGCGGGAGCGGGCCCAGCAGTCGGCCAAGGCGCACGCCCAGCGGATGGCCCGGGAGCAGGCGTCCCACAACGGCCGGGCCGTGGCGCGGCCCAAGCCCCGCATGCAGCACCCCACCACCCTCTACGGCATGGGCGAGGCGCTCCATACCAACAAGGTCCAGTGCCGGCGCTGCGAGAGCATCGAGTGGCTCCCGGCCGGCTGGTCCGAGCGCCTCGACGACCTCGACTTCTTCTGCTCGGTCTGCGACCGGCTGCTCATCTCCCGGCGAGGGTGACCACCGGCGCCCGTCAGCCGGCGGTGGCGGCGGCGACGGCCGCCTGCCCCAGGCTGATGCCGCCGTCGTTGGGCGGGATGCGCCGGTGCACCAGCACCTCCAGCCCCGACCCGGCCAGGTGGGCGGCGACGACGCCGGTGAGCCGGGCGTTCTGGAAGACGCCCCCGGAGAGGGCGACGGTCGACAGGCCGGCATCCCCGGCGAGGGCGGCGGCCGTCTCCGCCACCGCCCGGCCCAGGGCGGCGTGGAAGCCGGCGGCCACCTCGGCGACCGGCGTCCCCCGGCCCCGCTCGGCCACCACCCGGGCGACGAGCGGCGCCGGGTCGAGCACCACCGGCCCCTCTCCCGAGGTGGGGGCGCCGGCCGGCGCCAGCGGGTAGTCGGGCGCGTCCTCGACCGCCACGGCGGCGGCCACCGCCTCCAGCTCGATGGCGGCCTGCGCCTCGTAGGACACCTTGCCCCGGATCCCCAGGAGCGCGGCCACGGCGTCGAAGAGGCGCCCCGCACTGGTGGTCCGCACCGTCTCCGGGCGGCCGGCCAGGGCGAGCACCGCCGGCCAGCGGTCGTCCGCCGAGGCGCCGTACCGCTCGGCGCCCTCCCCGCCCAGGGCCGCCTCCGCCCAGACGAGGCCCATGCGCCACGGCTCGCGGATCGCCATCGGCCCCCCGGGCAGGGGCACGGGGCGGAGGTGGCCGACCCGCCGCCACGAGCGCAGCCCCGCCACCAGGAACTCGCCGCCCCACAGGGAGCCGTCGCAGCCGAGCCCGGTGCCGTCGAACGCCACGCCCAGGACCTCCTCGTCGCGGCCGTTGTCGACCAGGCAGGAGGCGATGTGGGCGTGGTGGTGCTGCACGCCGACCAGGGGCAGGTCGAGCTCGAGGGCGAACTTGGTGGACAGGTACTCGGGGTGGAGGTCGTGGACGACGACCTCGGGGGTCACCCCCGCCAGGTGGCACAGGTGGTCCACGGCCTGGAGGAAGGACCGGTAGGCGGGAAGGTGCTCGAGGTCGCCGATGTGGTGGCTGGCCACGACCGACGACCCCTTGGCCACCGCGACGGTGCTCTTCAGCTCCGCCCCCACGGCCAGGAGCTGCCGGGCGGCGGGGACGGGGAGGGCGATGGGCTCGGGGGCGAAGCCCCGGGAGCGCCGCACCATCTGGACGCCCACCGACGGGACGTCGCGCACCACCGAGTCGTCGCAGCGGATGTGGATGGGCCGGTCGGAGGTGAGCAGGGCGTCGGTCATCGGCCCCAGCCGGGCCACGGCGTCGCCGTCCTCGTGGGCGATGGGCTCGTCGCTCAGGTTCCCGCTGGTCATCACCAGCGACCGGGCGACCCGCGCCATCAGCAGGTCGTGCAGGGGCGTGTACGGGAGCATCACGCCGAGCTCGGGCAGCCCCGGGGCGACGCCCGGCGCGACCGGTGCGCCCGGGCGCCGGCGGGCGAGGACGATGGGCCGGCGGGGGGACGTGAGGGCGGCGACGGCGTCGTGCGACAGGTCGCACAGGTCGGCGGCGGCGGCGAGGTCGGGGACCATCACCGCGAACGGCTTGTCGTCCCGGGCCTTGCGCCGCCGCAGCTCGGCCACCGCCTCGACGTCGGCGGCGTCGACGGCCAGGTGGTAGCCGCCCAGCCCCTTGACGCCCACGATCCGCCCCGCCACCAGGTCCCCGGCCGCCCGCTCCAGGGCGTCGTCGCGCTCGGCCACCAAGGCGCCCCCGGGGTCGAGGAGGCGCAGGTGGGGGCCGCACGCCGGGCACGCGTTGGGCTCGGCGTGGAAACGCCGGTCGCCGGGGTCCTCGTACTCGGCCCGGCAGGCGGCGCACATCACGAAGGCGGCCATGGTCGTGGCCGCCCGGTCGTAGGGGATCGAGCGGATGATCGTGTAGCGGGGCCCGCAGTTGGTGCAGTTGACGAAGGGGTAGCGGTGGCGCCGGTCGGCCGGGTCGCGGAGCTCGGCCAGGCAGTCGGCGCAGGTGGCCGCGTCCACGCTGACCGCCGCCGCCGGTGCCGCGTCGGCCCGGCTCTCGACGATGGAGAACCGGCCGCCGCCGTCCCCGTCGGGCGGGAGGGCGGTGACCTCCACGGCCGCCACCGACGCCAGCGGCGGGGCGTCGTCCACCAGCCGCCGGGCCAGGTCGTCGAGCCGGTCGGCCGGCCCGGTGGCGTCCACCACGACGCCCTCGCTGTCGTTCCAGACCCGCCCACCCAGGCCGAGGTCCACGGCCGTCCGGTACACGAAGGGCCGGTACCCCACGCCCTGGACGGTGCCCCGCACCCGCAGGCGGCGGCGCTCCCTCACCGGGGCGGTTTCAGCAGATCCGGGGGAGCGGGTCGCCGACCAGCATGTCGACGATGCGCGTGCCGCCGAAGATCGTGTTGATGATCACCACGCCGGGCGGGTCGTCCTGGATCTCGCCGATCACGGCGGCGTGCTCGCCCAGCGGGTGCGCCCTGAGGGCCGCCATCGCCGCGTCGCACTCGTCGGCGGGGACGACGGCCACCAGCTTCCCCTCGTTGGCGACGTAGAGGGCGTCGATGCCGAGGATCTCGCACGCCCCGTTCACCGCGTTGCGCACCGGCACGGCCGCCTCGTCGAGCGACACGTGCACCTCGGCGGCCCGGGCCAGCTCGTTGCACACGGTGGCGACGCCTCCCCGGGTCGGGTCGCGCAGCCACCGGGTGTTCGGCGCGGCGGCCAGCAGCCGTTGCACCAGCTCGCCGAGGGGCGCCGTGTCCGACTCGACGTCGGCGAAGATCCCGAGCTCGCCCCGGGCCAGCATGACCGCCACCCCGTGGTCGCCCACGTACCCCGACACGACGACCTTGTCGCCGGGGCGGACCTTCGACGCGCTCAGGTGGACGTCGGCCGGGATGAGCCCGACGCCGGCGGTGGTGATGTAGGCGCCGTCGGCCGCGCCCCGGTTCACGACCTTGGTGTCGCCGGTGACGATCTGGACGCCGGCCGCCGCCGCCGCCTCGGCCATGTCGGCCACGATGTCCTTCAGCTCGGCGATCTCCAGGCCCTCCTCGAGCACGAAGGCGGCCGAGATCCACTGCGGGACGGCGCCGGCCATGGCCAGGTCGTTCACCGTGCCGTGGACGGCCAGGTGGCCGACGGAACCGCCCGGGAAGCGCCGGGGTTTCACCACGTACGAGTCGGTGGAGAAGGCCAGGCGCTCGCCCGAGGGGAGGGGGAGGACGGCCGAGTCGCCCAGCGACTCGAGCGTCTCGTTGCGGAACGCCTCCAGGAACACGGCGTCCATGAGGGCGGCCGACGCCTTGCCGCCCGCCCCGTGGGCGGTGTTGACGGCGGTGTCCAGGAGCCGGGGGCGGCGCCGGCGGAACGCCTCGATGCGGTCGAGGACGATCTCCTCGTGCGTGGGCCCCGAGACCGAGGGCTGGGCCGAGAAGGCGTCGTCCTGCGGCTTCTCCTCGTCACCGTCGGACGGCTGGTTGCCGTCGCCGCCGCCGACGTCGCTCACTGACCCGCCCTCCCTACGGGACGGCGGGCCAGCGAGTGCTCGATGGGCCGTCCTCCCGGGCCGGTCATGCCGAGCGGACCGGGATCCGCGCCGCCTTGGTGAACCGGCCGTAGTTGTAGTAGGCGGCGCAGGCGCCCTCGGACGACACCATGCAGGTGCCGATGGGCGTCTCCGGGGTGCAGGCGGTACCGAAGACCTTGCAGTCCCACGGCTTGATGACGCCCTTGAGCACCTCGCCGCACTGGCACGCCTTGGGGTCGGCGACCCGCACGCCGGGAACGGAGAAGCGCAGCTCGGCGTCCCACGGCGCGAATGCGTCGCTCAGCTTGAGGGCGCTCTGGGAGATGAAGCCCAGCCCCCGCCACTCGAAGTGTGGGCGGACCTTGAACACCTCGCTCATGATCTGGAGCGCCTTGAGGTTGCCCTCGTCGCGCACGGCCCGGGTGTACTGGTTCTCCACCTCGCAGCGGCCGTCCCTCAGCTGGCGGAGCAGCATCACGATGGACTGGAGGAGGTCCAGCGGTTCGAAGCCGGCGGTGACCAGCGGCAGGTTGTAGTCGGCCGGCACGAACCGGTACGGCCGGTTGCCGATCACCGTGCTCACGTGGCCGGGGCCGATGAAGCCGTCGAGGCGCAGGTCGGGCGAGTCGAGGATGGCGCGCACCGGCGGCACGATCAGCACGTGGTTGCAGAACACGCTGAAGTTGGTGATGCCGGCCGCCCGCGCCTTCAGCAGGGTGATGGCGGTCGACGGCGCCGTCGTCTCGAACCCGATGGCGAAGAACACGACCTCTCGGTCGGGGTTGTCGCGCGCGATGCGGAGGGCGTCGAGGGGGGAGTACACCATGCGCACGTCGGCGCCCCGGGCCTTGGCGTCCAGGAGGTTCCCGTCGCTGCCCGGCACCCGCATCATGTCGCCGAAGGACGTGAAGGTGATCCCCGGCGTCTTGGCGATGGCGATGGCGTCGTCCACCCGGCCCATGGGGATGACGCACACCGGGCAGCCCGGCCCGTGCACCAGTTCCACGTTGTCGGGGAGGATGTTCTCGATCCCGTGCTTGTAGATCGTGTGGGTGTGGCCACCGCACACCTCCATGAACTTGAGGTGGCGCTCGGTGCCGGCGAGATGGTTGATCTCGTCCAGCGCCACCCGTGCCGCGGCCGGGTCCCGGTACTCGTCGACGAACTTCACGCTGCTGCCCCCTTCTGTCGGAGCTCGGTCTGCATGGCGTCCCACAGGGCGTGGGCGACGGCCGACTGCGATTCCTGGATCCGGTGGACGCTGTCGGAGCGCACGGTGAGGCAGTGCGCCACGTCCTCGCTGGCGCCCATGCGGCCACCGTCGTAGCCGGCCAGGCCGACGGTGAGCAGCCGGCGCTTGCGCGCCTCGGCATAGGCCATCATCAGGTTGTCGGAGTTCCCGCTGGTGGAGAAACCGACCACGACGTCGTTCTCCCGGGCGAACGCGATGAGCTGGCGGGAGAAGACGACCTCGAAGGAGACGTCGTTGGAGAGCGCCGTGAGCACGGCCTGGTCGACGACCAGCGAGCGGGCCGCAACGGGGATGCCCGCCGGCGGGCGGGTGCAGAGGCGGGCGAACGCCTCGGCGTCGGTGGCGCTGCCGCCGTTGCCCATGGTGAAGACCTGCCCGCCGGCCAGGACCCGCTCGGCCATGGCCGTCCCGGCGGCGCGGATGGCGCCGTCCAGGGCGGCCAGGGTGGCGTTGCGCAGGTCGGTGCTCTGGCGCCACTTGCCCTCGGCCGACGCGGCCAGGTCGGTGAGGAGGGAGACGGCGTCGGTCTCCTCGTTCTCGATGAACGGGTACAGGAAGTCGGTGGCCTCGGGGCTCATCGTTGCTCCCCCGGTGCCGCCACGTCGTCCAGGTTGCGGATGGCGGTGCCGGCGTGGACGAGCAGCAGGTCGCCCGGGGAGGGGGGGTCGATGATCGACGTGTCGACCGACTCGCGTCCCTCGGCCGTGCGGACCAGCGCCTCGTCGCCGAGCACGGCCAGGACCTCGGCAGGGCGGCCCTCGTCGGAGCAGGTGATGCACACGTCGTCGAGGCAGACGTCGGGCTTGAGCAGGCCGCGGTGCTCGAAGCACACGTGGGCCAGCTCCCACAGCAGGTGGTAGACGCGAACGAACTGCTCCGACGCCTCCAGCGGGTCGTCGGTGCCCAGCCACAGGACGTGCTTGGCGGCGCCCGCCGGCGGCCGGGGACCGGTGCCGATCCACACCGTCTCGACGCCCCAGGCGTCGCCCCGCCGCATGACGGCCGCCACCGCGGCGTCGTCGGCCGGGGCCACGGCCAGGATGATGTCGCCCGTCCGGGCCGTCGTCCGCAGCGTCGCCAGCAGGTCCTCGTCGGGGGGGACGGTGACGGCCGGCAGGGCCCGCTTGCCCATGATCACCGGGTGCACGAACTCCACCGCCACGTGGTGTGAGTGGAACGGCCACGTCGGCGACGCGCACCACAGGGTGCCCCCGGCATAGAACCGCCGCGCCAAGGCCAGTGAGGCCCGGGCCAGATCGGACGCCAGGTCGCCGATGGCGGGATCAGCAGAGCGAGCCAGGGGGCTGATGGGAGAGGTTGTGGTCATACGGGGACCTCCGTCCTGCCGGGGCGTTCGGCCACCGGACCCCGCCGCAGGCGGGCCCTCTGGCTGGACGCCGCCCCGCCGCCGGCGCAGCCGGCGGCGGAACGAACGACAGAGCGAAGAGCGGTCGGCTCCGCCGACCGCTCTTCGCCCGATCGACTCGCCGAGCAACCTCCGGTTGCGACGGCGGAACTCATAGAGGCGTGCTCTCCCGGAACTGGTCTATCTCGTCGTCGTAGACGCTCCCGAGCTCCTTGAGCCAGGCCAGGTTGCGGGCCGCCTCCTCCTCGTCGATCTTCGTCATGGCGAACCCGACGTGGATCAGGACCCAGTCGCCGACCTTGAGGCCGCCGACGTCGCCCATCACCAGACCGACGTTGATCTCACGACGAACGCCGTCCACCTCGGCGATCGCCTTGTGCTCCTCGGCGTTCGTGATCTCGACCACCTGGCCGGGGATCCCTAGACACATGGCGCGCCTCCTGAAAGTAGACGGGAAAGAAGGGCGACGGCTCCGTCGCCGGTGGGCGGGTCGCCCTCTCCGGGGTGCGTCGGCAGCATCGAGACTACCGCCGCCCCGGTGTTACGTGGCGCGCCCCGGACCGGCCGGGGCAGGGACTACGAACGCTCCTGGCCATCGCCGTCCTCGGGCTGGCGGGGCCGGGACTCGCGCAGCACGGCGGCCGCCTCGGCCACGATGTCGGACGCGTGCCGGCTCTGTTCCTCGAGCTGTTCGAGCACGATGGTCTTGCTGCGCACCTCGTCGAGGGCGACCACCAGCGCGGCGGCGTTCTCCGTCGTCCGCTTCACCGCCTTGGCGATGACGGCCAGCAGCACGATGATGAGCAGGCCGAGCAGGCCTCCGGCGATCGACGCGACGGCCCAGCCGCTCACGGCCCGACCGTCCCTCGGGGTGCGGTAGTGGGATGGAGACGAATAAATGAACGATACACCTAGCTAACTCTCTTTGGTGTCCGGTTCGTCGGGTTCGCCGGCCGGTTTCGCCGGCGCGCCGCCAGCGGCCGGGGTGGGACGCGCGCGACGTGCGTGGTGCGCGCCGGGCGGGGGCGGCGGGCTCGCCCGGTCGCCCCGGTGGCTACTCGATGGGCTCGAGGAGGCGGTCGGCCAGGGCGTCGATGGCGGCGACGACGGCCCCGTCGGGCTCGTAGTCGAGGAGCGGCACGCCCTCCTTGTCGGCGTCCAGCACCGTGTCGCCCCACGGCACCCGGGCGGCGACGTGGAGGTCGTGGTTGGCGAAGAACTCGTCGATGGCCTCGACGTCGCCGGGGGAGCGCAGCTTGTTGGCGACGACCCAGACTCGGGGGATGGGCAGCTCGGCGGCCAGGACGCCCATGCGCCGGGCCGTCTCCAGCGAGCGGTAGTAGGGCTCGACGACGAACAGGAGGGCGTCGACGTGGCGGGTCGTGCCCCGGCTGAAGTTCTCGGGGGACGCCTCGAGGTCCAGCAGGGTGACCGACTCGCGTGTCCGGCCGGTGTCGGCCAGGATGGCGCTCACCGTGGCGTGCGACGAGCACAGGCACCCCTCGTCGGCGTGGGCCGGCATGGCCATGTGCAGCACCGACACGCCGTCGGGGGCGGTGGTGCCGTAGCGCTCCACGATGGACTCGACGGGGTCCTTGAGTGCCGGCCCGTCCAGGCGGCGGGAGACCAGTCCGAGCGGGAGGGGCGGGATGGCGGCGTGCGCCTCGTGGCTGAGCCCGAGGGCGACGCCCACGTTGGGGTTGCTGTCGCCGTCGATGACGAGCACGGGGTGGCCCCGGCGGGCCAGGAGCCGCGACAGCGTCGCCGAGACGGTGGTCTTGCCGGCGCCTCCCTTGCCGGCGACGGCGATGCGCAGGCCGCTCTCGGCCCGGGCGGCGGAGGAGATGTCGGTCTCGACGGCGGTCACGGGAGGACTGTCACGTCCTCGGGATCGGCGCGCACCGAGTCGCTGATGGTGTCGTAGCGCCCGAGGTAGGCGGAGAGATAGCGGTGGCTCTCGCGCAGCGCTCCGGCCCACGCGTGCAGCCACATGACACCGTCGTCGGTGAGGCGGTAGGTGCGCCGGGCGGGGCCGGCGCTGGAGTGCTCCCACGACGACGCCACCAGCCCGTCGTCCTCCATCACCCGCAGCGTGCGGTAGAGCCCGCCCGGGTCGACGCTGCGCAGCCCGAGCTGGGCGATCTGGTCGAGGAGGTCGTAGCCGTGGGCCGGTGCCTCGCCGATGAGGAGCAGGAGGCTGGCCCGCAGGTAGTTGCGGGGCAGGCCGCCCTGGGGCTCCTCCAGCGACTTCTTCATCTTGGCCTCGGTTCCCATCGTCCCTCAGTGATCGTGGTCGGCATGGGCGCCGAGGCGCTCCTGCTGGCAGGCGGCCGCTTCCTCCGGCGAGTTGTGGCACCAACAATCGGCGCTGCACTCACCGTGGGTGGGGCGGGTCAGGTCGCTCCAGCTGGCCGCGAACTCCAGCGCCCCCTCCTTCACGCCGTCCTCGGAGAGGCGGTACAGGCCCCCCTCGCGCTCGAGGTCGCCGCGGTCGACGAGGAGGTCGAGGTACTGCACGCTGACCGCCGGGTCCACCCCGAGGAAGCGCTCGAGCATGACCGGGTCCACGTGGTCCCGGCGCGGCCCGAGGCCGAACTGCTCACCGCGGAGCCAGTAGATGACCTGGAGGATCTCGCTGCGCCAGAACATCTCCTTGAGCGCCTGGGACTTCGGCGGGTGCAGCATCTCGTCCACGGTCAACCTCCATGGGAGAGCGCCGTCGCGCTTCGCCCCCGACTCGTCGGTCTGTTCTTTACTGAACCATCATTGCAGCCGCGGGATGAACCCCCAGCGGCGAAAAATTCTTCCGGAACAGCCCGCTGACGCCGCAGCCAGATAGGTGTAGGGTACACATACCACGACCCAACGAGGGGGGTTCCGATCCATGGCGACAGACGGACGCAGCCGCAAGGCGCGGTCGACTCGTAGCGAGAACGCCGGGCGTTCCGGCTCGGTATCGGTCACGCAGTCCGGGCCTCAGCCGTCCGGCTCCGAGATGGAGAGCTTCAAGCGGGGCCGCAAGGACATCGGCCTGATCGACGGGTACGACCCGCTCGACCCGATGGCCCCCATCGGTGTGCGCAGCCGGGCCCTCGAGGAGCCGCCGGACGTGCTGGCCCTCGGCCCGCTCAAGAAGGTGTACCTCATCTGGATGGTGGGAGCGTCCTGCGACGGCTGCACGGTGGCCGTCTCGGGCGGCACGCACCCCCGTGTGGAGCACCTCCTCGCCGGCATCATCCCGGGCCTGCCCCGGGTGGAGCTGATCCACACCGTCGTGTCGACCGAGGTCGGCCCCGAGTGGACGCACAACCTCTTCATGGCCGAGCGCGGCGAGCTCGACGCCCCCTACGTCATCACGTGGGAGGGCTCGGTCATGGACGAGTCGATCGCCGGCGACGGCTACTGGATGGGCCTCGGCGAGGACCCCGCCACCGGCCGGCAGATCACCAGCCTGGAGTGGCTGGACCGCCTCGCCCCCGGCGCCGCCGCCATCATCGCCATCGGCACCTGCGCCAGCTGGGGCGGCATCCCCGCCGCCAAGGGCAACCCCACCAACGCCATGGGCGTCATGGACTACCTCGGGCGCGACTACCGCTCGGCGTTCGGCGTGCCGGTCATCAACATCCCGGGCTGCTCGCCGATCGGCGACAACTACCTGGAGACGGCCGCCGCCGCCCTGCTGTTCCTGAACGGCCTCGCCCCCCTGCCCGAGTTCGACGAGCTCGGCCGTCCGGCCTGGCTGTTCGGCGAGACGGTGCACCGCCACTGCCCGCGGGCCGGCTACTACGAGGAGGGCGTGTTCGCCGAGGAGTACGGCGACAAGGAGTGCCTCGTCGAGCTGGGCTGCTGGGGCCCCGTCGTCCAGTGCAACATCGCCGAGCGCGGCATCGTCGACGGTCACGGGGGCTGCATGCAGGTCGGCGGCATCTGCATCGGCTGCACCATGCCCGGCTTCCCCGACAAGTTCTCGCCCATCTTCGAGAAGTCGCCCGGCTCGATGCTGTCCAGCACCACCAGCAAGATCACCGGCGGCTTCATCCGCCGGATGCGGAACATGACGCGGGTCGACAAGAACCTGACCCCGCGCTGGTCCGCCGACGGCGCCCACTCGAGCGGCTGGGCCCGTTCCAAGAGCACGCCCAAGGGCGCCCTCAAGGCGTTCCACACGGCCTACTCGAAGGTGCAGCACTCGCACGAGGGCGGCCGCTAGCCGCCGAGCAGTTCGGCGGGGAGGGCTTCGGCCGCCCTCCCCGCTCGCAGCAACCGACCAGAAGAGAGAAGACGAGCCCCCCGACCGGGGGGGCGCACATCACGGGGAGCAGCGCCTTCATGTGTTTCAAGAATCTGCCCATTGAGTTCGACGCCAGCGGGAAGGCCACCCTCAAGGAGGGCATGGGCGACCCGTACGCCGTCGCACCGGCCAAGCCCAAGGGGTACGTGCGCCGCCAGGAGGGCCCCGGGGCCCAGCTGGCCGCCCCGCCCCGCCTGCGAGACTGGAACATCGACCCCATGACCCGGGTGGCCGGCGCCCTCGCCGTGCACTGCGTGCTCGACCTGGAGAACCGGGTCGCCGTCGAGGCCCACGCCCGGGCCATGCTGTTCCGCGGCTACGAGCTCATCCTCCAGGGCCGTGACCCGCGCGACTCCATCGACATCACGTCCCGGGCCTGCGGCGTGTGCGGCGGGGTGCACGCCACCGTGTCGTCGCAGTGCATGGACATGGCGTTCGGCATCGCCCCGCCGCCCCTCGGCACCGAGGTCCGCAACCTGGGCGAGGTCGGTGAGATGTTCTACGACCGGCCCCTCCACCTGGGCCTGCTGGCCGGGCCCGACTACTCGACGGCGCTGGTGTCGGTGACGAACCCGGAGCTGGTGACCCGGGCCGAGGGCACGCTCGCCCCCCACGGCGACGTCCACGGGTACCGCACCATCAAGGACATCATGGACGCCATGAACCCGCTCACGGGCCAGATCTACCTGGAGGCCCTGGAGTGGACGCGGGTGGGGCGGATCATGTGCATGCTCATGTACGGGAAGTTCCCGCACCCGTCGACCCTCGCCCCCGGTGGCGTCACCACGACCATCTCCACGTCGTCGTTCAACGAGTACTACACGCAGCTGGGCAAGATCTTCGACTTCGCCAAGGTGGTGTGCCGCATCTGGGACGACCTGTGCGACTTCTTCCTGGAGGCCAACCCGGCCTACGAGCAGGTCGGCCAGCGGGAGATGAACCTCGCCCAGACCGGCATCTGGGACGACTCCGAGCAGTACGACGCCACGTTCCGGAACATCGACACGTGGGGCAACGCCCGCTGGTCCAAGCCCTGCATCATCATCGAGGGCAAGCAGGTCACGACGAACATCACCCAGATCAACATGGGTTACGAGGAGTTCATCGACCACTCGTTCTACGAGGACTGGACCCGCTCGGGCGGGCCCCGCTTCCGCACCGACCCCCTGGGCAACCCCATCTCCCCGTACCACCCGTGGAACAAGACGACCATCCCCAAGCCCACGGCCACCGACTTCCGCGGCAAGTACACCTGGGACACCGC
>DATLFN010000089.1 GCA_035540975.1 Acidimicrobiales bacterium | reverse complement strand
CGCCAGGAGGGGCCCGAGGACGACGATCGACGCCCGCATGCGCTCGACCAGCTCGTACGGCGCCTCGGGGGTGATCTCGGGCGGCCGGGCGTGCCCCTCGACGGCACCGTGCGGGTGAGCGGCGCCAAGAACTCGGTGCTGAAGCTCATGGCCGCCACCCTGCTGGCGGAGGGCACGCACGTGCTGCGCAACGTCCCCCGCATCGCCGACGTGGAGACCATGGCGGACCTGCTCACCTCCATGGGAGTGGACGTCGCCCGGGACGCCGACACGCTCACCATCCGCCGGCCGCCCGAGATCACCCCCGAGGCGCCGTACGAGCTGGTCGAGCGCATGCGGGCGTCGATCGTCGTCCTCGGGCCCCTCCTGGCGGCGTGCGGGCAGGCGTGCGTGTCGATGCCGGGGGGCGACGACTTCGGCTCGCGCCCCGTGGACGACCACCTCACCGGCCTGGAGGCGCTGGGCGCCGGGTTCCAGCTCAACCACGGCGTCATCGAGGGACGGGCGCCCGCCCTGATCGGCGAGCGCATCGTCCTGGAGGTGCCGAGCCACACGGCCACCGACACCATCCTCATGGCCGCCGTGCGGGCCAAGGGCGTCACGGTGATCGAGAACGCCGCCCGCGAGCCCGAGGTCGCCGACCTGGCCGCCCTCCTGAACCGCATGGGCGCCCGCATCGTCGGCGCCGGGACGTCGACCATCACCGTGGAGGGCGTCGACGAGCTGTCGCCGGCCGACCACGAGGCCATCCCCGACCGCGTCGAGGCGGCCACCTTCCTGGCCGCCGTCGCCGTCGCGGGCGGGGAGATCACCCTGCACGGCGCCCGCCACGACCACATGGACATGCTGCTGGCCAAGCTCGGGGAGATGGGGCTGCGCACGTCGCCCACCTGCGACGGCGTGTGGGCGGCCGCCCCCCGCCGGCTCACCTCGGCCGACGTGTCCACCCTCCCGTACCCGGGCATAGCCACCGACTACAAGCCGCTCCTGATGTCGGTGCTGGCGGTGTCGGAGGGCGTCGGCATCGTCACCGAGAACCTGTACGGCGCCAACCGCTTCAACTACGTCAACGAGCTCGTCCGCATGGGCGCCGACATCCGCATCCAGGGCCACCACGCCGTCGTCCGGGGCGTGGAGCGCCTGTCCGCCGCCCCGGTCAAGGCGCACGACCTGCGGGCGGGCGCCGGCCTTGTGGTGGCCGGCCTGGGGGCCGACGGCGAGACGGTCGTCGCCGACGGCTGGCACATCGACCGCGGCTACGACGACCTGGCCGGCAAGCTGCGCCACCTCGGCGCCGACGTGCGCCGCGAGCGCTGACTCCGCCCGGGGCCGGGAATGGGCCGTGCTCCGGGCGGGTTGTAGCCTTCTGCCATGGAAACCCAGCTTCTCGAGGCGATGGAAGCGATCCGCCCCGCCCTCCAGTCGGACGGGGGCGACATGCGCGTGCTCTCCGTCGACGAGGAGACCGGCGTCGTCGACATCGAGTTGATGGGCGCCTGCGGCGGCTGCCCCATGTCGGGTCTCACCCTGAAGGCCGGCATCGAGCGGATCCTCAAGGACCGCGTCCCCGGGATCACCGAGGTGCGGGCCAAGGGCATCGACTTCGACACGGTCGAAACCGACTTCTGACCGGCGTCCGCCCGGGGCCGCGGGCACGAGCGTGATCTCCGGCGACCCCGGGGCGCTGCTCGACCACGCTGCCGCCGGGAGCCGCCGGGCGCTGGCCCGGCTGATCACGCTGGTGGAGCGCGGCGGCGACGACGCCCGGTCGGTCGGGCGCCTCACCTATCCCCGCGGCGGGGAGGCGTACACGCTCGGGATCACCGGCGCGCCGGGCGCCGGCAAGTCGACGATCACCGACCGCCTGGTGGGCCACGTCCGGTCGATGGGCACCGAGGTGGCGGTGCTGGCGGTCGACCCGTCGTCGCCGTTCTCCGGCGGGGCCATCCTCGGCGACCGCGTGCGCATGCAGGGCCACGCCGGCGACCCCGGCGTGTTCATCCGCTCGATGGCCACCCGCGGCCACCTCGGCGGTCTCGCCCTGGCGACGCCCGAGGCGATCCGGGTGCTCGACGCCTGCAACTTCCCGCTCGTGGTGGTGGAGACGGTGGGCGTGGGGCAGGTGGAGGTGGAGGTGGCGGGATGGGCCGACACCACCGTGGTCGTCGTGAACCCCAGGTGGGGCGACGCCGTCCAGGCGAACAAGGCCGGCCTCCTGGAGGTCGCCGACGTGCTGGTCGTCAACAAGGCGGACCGCCCCGGCGCGGCGGAGGCGGAGCGGGACCTGCGCACGATGCTGGACATGAACCTCGACCCCGGCCCGTGGCGGCCGCCCGTTGTGCGGACGGTGGCGACGACCGGCGAGGGCGTGGACGAGCTGTGGGACGCCGTCGCCGCCCACCGCGCCTTCCTGGGGGACAGCGGGCTGTTGGCGGCGCGGCGGGCCCGGCGCCTCGACGACGAGGTGCGGGCGATCGTCCTGCACCGCCTCGCCGCCCGGGCCGAGGGCCGGCTCTCGGGCCCGCGCTACGAGCAGGTCAGCGCCGACCTGGCCGCCCGCCGCACCGACCCCTGGTCGGCCGCCGAGGCGCTCCTCGGCCCCAGCGCCTGAGCGAGCGGGTCACGCCGGCGGGGGCGCCGGCAGGTCGAACCAGAGGTCGCCGCGGCCGTCGGGGTGCCCGGTGTAGTTGATGGTGACCTCGTCGCCGGCGGCGATGTGGCGGACGGCACGGAAGCGGGCGAGCCGGCGGCGGTGGTCGAGCTCGTACTCCGCGTTCGGCTCCCACGAGTGGTTGTAGAGCGACCCGTAGCCGAGGGCCAGCCCCACGGCGTCGTCCTTCCACGTGAAGTAGAGGCCCCGCAGCTGCGTCTGCTCGATCAGCGTCTCGTCGGGGGGCGGGCAGACGATCACCGGGCAGCACTCGACGACCTCGCCGGTCGCGAAGGGCCGGGCGGCGAACACCCCGATGCCGTCGATCGGCGACGCCGCGACGTACAGCGCGCCGGTCGACGCGATCCTCGAACGCAGCGCGCCGCGGCGCCCCACGGCGCTATTGCACCACAGGCGGCGGGGCCGCCGCCTCGGTTACGCCCAGGCGGCGCGCCCCATCTCCACCGGCGTGCCCAGGTCGGCGTGGGCCGGGATGACGCGCACGGTGAAGCCGTAGCGCCCGGCCTGCTCGGCGCAGAACGTGCAGACGTAGCGGTAGGTGGCCGGGCCCGGCCCCTCGCCGACCAGGTCCATGGTGACGACGGCCGGCGCGGTGATCTCGTCGTTGGGCCCCACCGGCCCGAAGATGAGTTGCACCGCCACGTCGTCGGGGGTGAGCGAGCCCAGCGACACCACGGCCGACACCGTCCGGTCGGTCCCGATGTCGGCCACCGCCGAGTCGCTGTCCACCGCCTCGACCTTCACCGCGTCCCACTGGGCGAGGACCCGCCGTTTCCACGACGTGAGCTCGCGGGCGCGCGTGTACTCGCCCGCGCCGATGTCGTCGGCCCGTACCGCCAGGGGCTCGTACAGCTGCTCGACGTAGTCGCGCACCATGCGCGAGGCGGTGACCCGCGGCCCCAGGGAGACGAGCGAGGACTTGATGCGCCGGACCCAGCGCCGGGGCACGACGCCCTCCACCCGCTCGTAGAACAGGGGGACCACCTGGTGCTCGAGGATCTCGAACAGGCTGCCGGCCTCGACGGCGTCGCGCCGGCCGAGGTCGTCGTACGTCTCCGCCGAGGAGACGGCCCAGCCGTTCTCCCCGTCGAACATCTCGTTCCACCAGCCGTCGAGGATCGAGCAGTTCAGGGCGCCGTTGAGAGCCGCCTTCTCGCCGCTCGTGCCGCACGCCTCCTGGGGCCGGCGCGGGGTGTTGAGCCACACGTCGCAGCCCTGGAGGAGCGTCCGGGCCACGGCGATGTCGTAGTCCTCCACGAACGCGATGCGGTGGCGCACCGCCGGGTCGCGGGAGAACTGGACGATCTGGCGGATCATCTCCTTGCCGATGTCGTCGGCCGGGTGCGCCTTGCCGGCGAACACGATCTGAACGGGACGGTCGGGCGACAGGAGAAGGGCGCGCAGCCGCTCGGGCTGGGAGAGCAGGAGGGTCGCCCGCTTGTAGGCGGCGAAGCGCCGGGCGAACCCGATGGTGAGGATCCTCGGGTCGAACACCTCGTCGCACCACGCCACGTCGGACTCGCTGACGCCCCGGCCGAGCGCCGCCTGGCGCAGGCGCTGGCGCACGAAGCCGACCAGGCGCTCGCGGCTCTGCTCGCGCACGCGCCAGATCTCGTCGTCGCGGGCGGCCGCCAGGCGCTGCCACATGGTGGCGTCGGCCTCGTCCCAAGCCGGTACCAGGTGGCGCGACAGCAGGTCGTTCATGTCGTCCGAGACCCAGGTGTGGGCGTGGACGCCGTTGGTCACCGACGTGATCGGCGCCTCCTCGGGCGGGATGTCGGGCCACAGGGCGCTGAACATCGTCCGGCTGACCTGCCCGTGGAGCGCCGACACGCCGTTGGACATGCCGGCCAGGCGCAACCCCATCACCGCCATGTTGAACGGGTTGTGCGGGGGCTCGTCGGGGAGGTGGCCGAGCGCCATGAGGTCGTCGAAGGGGACGCTGCACTCGTCGGCCCACCCCTGGAAGTACCGCTGCATGAGCTCGTGGGGGAACCGGTCGATGCCGGCCGGGACGGGTGTGTGCGTGGTGAACACGGTGCCGGCGCGGACCGACTCGATGGCCTCGGCGAAGCTCATGTCCGACCCCTTGACCAGGCGGCGGATGCGCTCGAGGCCGAGGAAGCCGGCGTGGCCCTCGTTGGTGTGGAAGACCTGGGTCTCCTCGCCGACGGCGTCCAGGGCGCGCACGCCGCCGATGCCGAGGAGGATCTCCTGGCGCAGGCGGTGCTCGGTGCCGCCGCCGTAGAGCCGGTCGGTGACGCTGCGGTGCTCGGCGTCGTTGTCGTCGATGTCGGCGTCGAGGAGGTACAGGCGCACCCGGCCGACGTCGGCCCGCCAGATCTGGGCGGAGACCTCGACGCCGGCCAGGTCGACGCTGACGCGGGCGCCGTCCACCAGCCGCACCGCCATGGCGTGGGGGTCGAGGGTGGGGTAGCGCTCCTGCTGCCAGCCGTCGGGGTTGAGCTCCTGGCGGAAGTACCCCATCCGGTAGAACAGCCCCACGCCGACGAGCGGGACCCCGAGCCCGCTGGCCGCCTTCAGGTGGTCGCCGGCCAGGACGCCGAGGCCGCCCGAGTACTGGGGCACGGCCTCGGCGATGCCGAACTCGGGCGAGAAGTACGACACCGAGCGCAGGGCGCTGGGCCGCTCCTGGAACCACGACGGGGAGGTGAGGTCGTTGCGCAGGTCGCCGTGGACCTCCGACAGGAACGCCATGAAGGCACGGTCCCGGGTGAGCGTCTCCAGCCGGTCGCGGCCGACAATGCCGAGGAGCCGCACCGGATCGTGGCCGGTGACCTCCCACGTCCCCGGGTCGATCCAGCGGAACAGGTTCCTGGTGTGGCCGTTCCAGGACCACTGGAGGTTCATCGCCAGCTCGTGCAGGGGGGCCAGCGCCGGAGGGAGCTTGGCCCGGACGGTGAAGCTGCGGAGTGCCTTCATCGGGTCCGGACGCTACTGGGGGGAGGCGCCCGGGCGCCCACGCCCCGCCGCCGGATCCCCGGAGGCGACGACAATGCCGGGGATGGGACGATGGTCGGACGCCGTCGACGCGCTGTCGGCCGCCGACCCCGCCATGGCCGCGTTCGTGGCCCGGGCGGGGCCGTGCCGTCTCGTGCGCCGCCGCCACCCCGGCGGCGCCTTCGCCGCCCTGGCCCGCTCGATCCTGTACCAGCAGCTGGCCACCGGCGCGGCAGCCGCCATCGCCGCCCGCTTCTCCGCCCTCTACGACGGCCGCCCCACGCCGGCTGCCGTCCTGGCCACGCCCGACGCCGACCTGCGCGCCGCCGGCCTGTCGGCGGCCAAGGCGGCCAGCGTCAAGGACCTGGCGGCCAAGGTGGCGGACGGGACCGTCGGGCTTGTCGGCATCTCCCGGCTGTCCGACGACGAGATCGTGGAGCGGCTGTGCGCGGTGCGGGGCATCGGCCCGTGGACGGCGCAGATGTTCCTGATCTTCCAGCTCAACCGTCCCGACGTGTGGCCGGTGGGCGACTACGGCGTCCGCGCCGGCTACGCGCAGATCGCCGGGCTTCCCGCCCCGCCGTCGCCGCGGGACCTGGCGGCGGCGGGGGAGCGCTACCGCCCGTGGCGCACCGTCGCCGCGTGGTACTGCTGGCGGGCCGTCGACGCCGGGGTTTCCCCGACCCCGGGGGCGTGGTAGGGCTACGTGGGTGAGTGAAGCGCGCCCTTCGCCCCGTACCGGCCGCGTCGTCGTCGAGAACGTCCGCCCGAGCACCCCGTCGGGGTACCCGGCCAAGGCGGTGGTCGGCGAGGCCGTGCGGGTGTCGGCCGACGTCTTCAAGGACGGCCACGACCACCTCGCCGCACGGGTCCGGTGGCGGCCCGCCGGTAGCGACAAGTGGTCGGTGGCGCCCATGCGCGAGATCGTCAACGACCGGTGGGAGGCGGTGGTCGAGCCCACCACGCTGGGTTCGCACCAGCTGGTCGTCGAGGCGTGGACCGACGCCTACGGGACCTGGCGGCACAAGGTGACCACCAAGCTGGCCGCCGGCCAGGCCATCGACGTGGAGCTGGAGGAGGGCGCCCGGCTGCTCGAGCGCCGGGCCGCGCTCGCCGAGGAGCACGACCGCTCCCATCTCGGCCAGCTGGCCGCAACCCTGCGGGGCGACGACTCGACGCCTCCGCCCCAGCGGCTGGCACCCGCCCTCGCGCCGGAGGTCGCCGACCTTCTGGCCGGTCCGGCCGGCGCCGCCGACCTGACCGCCTCCGACCCGGCGCCGCTGTGGGTCGACCGCGAGCGGGCGCTGGTGGCCGCCTGGTACGAGCTGTTCCCCCGGTCGGAGGGCGGCCTCCGGGGCACCATCGAGCGCCTGCCGGCCGTCGCCGACATGGGCTTCGACATCCTCTACCTCCCGCCCGTCCACCCCATCGGGCGCCAGTTCCGCAAGGGGCCGAACAACGTCACCGAGGCGGGGCCCGACGACGTCGGCAGCCCGTGGGCCATCGGCGGGCCCGAGGGCGGCCACACCGCCCTGCACCCCGACCTCGGGACCTTCGACGACTTCGACGCCCTGGTGGCGGCGGCCCAGGAGCACGGCATGGAGATCGCGCTGGACTACGCGCTCCAGTGCTCGCCCGACCACCCCTGGGTCCGCGAGCATCCCGAGTGGTTCCACCACCGGCCCGACGGGACCATCGCCTACGCCGAGAACCCCCCGAAGAAGTACCAGGACATCTACCCGATCAACTTCTGGCCCGACGACGACGCCGACCGCCAGGCGCTGTGGCAGGAGTGCAGGGCGATCGTGGACTTCTGGATCGGCCGGGGCGTGCGGGTCTTCCGGGTCGACAACCCGCACACCAAGCCGGTGGCGTTCTGGGAGTGGATGATCCCGGCCGTGCAGGCCGAGCACCCCGACGTGTTCTTCCTGGCCGAGGCGTTCACCCGCCCGAAGATGATGGCGAAGCTGGCCGAGGTCGGGTTCTCGCAGAGCTACACGTACTTCACGTGGCGCACCGCCCGGACCGAGCTCGAGGAGTACCTCGAGGAGCTGGCCCACGGCCCCAAGGCGGACTACATGCGCCCCAACTTCTGGCCCAACACGCCCGACATCCTGAGCGGGCCGCTGCGCGACGGGCCTCCGGCGGCGTTCCGCCAGCGCTTCGTGCTGGCCGCCACCATGACGCCCTCGTACGGCATCTACAGCGGTTACGAGCAGTACGAGAACCAGCCGGCGTCGCCGTCGAACGAGGAGTACCTGCGTTCCGAGAAGTACGAGATCAAGCACCGCGACTGGGACGACCCCCACACCATGGCGCCGTTCGTGGCCCTGGTGAACGGGGCGCGGCGCCGGCACCCGGCGCTCCAGCGCCTGCGCAACATCGCGTTCCACGGGTCGACCAACCCGAACGTGATCGCCTACTCCAAGCACACCGACGACCGCTCCGACGTGGTGCTCACCGTCGTCAGCCTGGACCCCCACCACCCGGCGGAGGCGACGCTCGACCTCGACCTCGCCCTCCTCGGCCTGCCCTGGGACCAGCCCTACGAGGCGTTCGACGAGCTGACGTTCCAGTCGTTCTCGTGGTGGGGCAGCACGCCCTACGTCCGCCTCGAGCCCTTCCAGGCCGCCCACGTCCTCCACCTGCGGACGCTGCGATGAGCCTTCCGGCACCGGGGGCGCAGGTCGGCACGGCGGAGAGCGTCGCCGACCCGACGTGGTTCCAGCGGGCGGTGTTCTACGAGGTCCTCGTGCGCGGCTTCTACGACGCCAACCAGGACGGCACGGGCGACCTGGCGGGCCTGACCGAGAAGCTGGACTACGTGGAGTGGCTCGGGGTCGACTGCCTGTGGCTGCTGCCGTTCTACCAGTCGCCTCTGCGCGACGGCGGCTACGACATCGCCGACTTCTTCACCATCCTCCCCGAGTACGGCGACCTGGCCGACGCCGTGGGCCTGGTGGAGGAGGCGCACCGCCGGGGCATCCGGATCATCGCCGACCTGGTCATGAACCACACCAGCGACGCCCACCCCTGGTTCCAGGAGTCGCGCCAGGACCGGAACAACCCGAAGGCCGACTGGTACGTGTGGAGCGACGACCCCGAGCGGTGGTCGGAGGCCCGCATCATCTTCGTGGACACCGAGACGTCCAACTGGACCTGGGACCCGGTCCGCCAGCAGTACTACTGGCACCGGTTCTTCTCCCACCAGCCTGACCTCAACTACGACAACCCCGAGGTCCAGCAGGCCATGCTGGACGTCGTCCGGTTCTGGCTGGACATCGGCCTCGACGGGTTCCGCCTGGACGCCGTCCCCTACCTCTACGAGCGGGACGGAACCAACGGCGAGAACCTCAAGGAGACGCACGAGTACCTCAAGCGGGTCCGCAGCGAGGTGGACGCCGACTTCCCCGGCAAGGTCCTCCTGGCCGAGGCCAACCAGTGGCCGGCCGACGTCGTGGACTACTTCGGCGAGGGCGACGAGTGCCACATGTGCTTCCACTTCCCCCTCATGCCCCGCATGTTCATGGCGATCCGGCGGGAGCAGCGGTACCCCATCACCGAGATCCTGGCCCAGACGCCGGACATCCCACCCGGGTGCCAGTGGGCGATCTTCCTCCGCAACCACGACGAGCTGACGCTTGAGATGGTGACCGACGAGGAGCGGGACTACATGTACGCCGAGTATGCCAAGGACCCGCGCATGAAGCGCAACGTCGGGATCAGCCGGCGCCTGGCGCCCCTCGTCGACAACGACCGCCGTGTGGCCGAGTTGCTCCACGCCCTGCTGTTCTCCATGCCGGGGAGCCCGATCCTCTACTACGGGGACGAGATCGGCATGGGCGACAACATCTACCTGGGCGACCGCGACGGGGTCCGCACGCCGATGCAGTGGACGCCC
Source organism: Acidimicrobiales bacterium (assembly GCA_035540975.1). NCBI lineage: Bacteria > Bacillati > Actinomycetota > Acidimicrobiia > Acidimicrobiales > Acidimicrobiales bacterium. The sequence continues at coordinate 14,228 of DATLFN010000089.1, read as the reverse complement.
GACCGCAACGCCGGCTTCAGCCGCGCCGACTTCGCCCGGCTCTACCTGCCGCCGCTGATGGACCCGGTCTACGGGTACCAGGCGGTGAACGTCGAGGCCGAGATGCGCAACCCCAGCTCGCAGCTGCACTGGACCAGGCGCATGCTCGAGGTCCGCCGCCAGCACCCGGTGTTCGGCACCGGGACCTTCGAGGTGATCCCGACCGACAACCCGTCGGTCCTCGCCTTCCTGCGCTGCGAGGAGGACGACCTGGTGCTCTGCGTGAACAACCTGTCGCGCTTCGCCCAACCGGCGGAGCTGCCGCTCCAGCGCTTCGCCGGCAAGACGCCGATCGAGCTCATGGGCAGGGTGCCGTTCCCCCGGGTCGGCGAGCTCCCCTACTTCGTCACCCTCAACCCCTACGCCTTCTACTGGTTCCAGCTGGTGGACGCCCAGTGAGCGGCCCGGCGGTGGACGAGACGGCGGTCGACCGGCTGCTCCCTGCCTACCTCGGCCGCCAGCGGTGGTTCTCGGGACCGCCGCCCGAGTCGGCGACCGTCGCCGCCCGCGAGCAGCTCGACGACGGCCTCGAGTGGCTGCTGGTCGACGCCGCCGGCGGCCGGTACCAGGTGGTCGTCGGCCGCCGCCCGGCCCACGCCATCCCCGAGTTCCTGCACGGCCAGGACGCCGCCGTGCTCGGCGTCGTCGGCGACGACGTGGCGTTCGACGCCACGCTCGACCCCGAGTACGCCAGGGTCATCCTGTCGAAGGTGGCGCCCGGCGAGGAGGGGAACCTCGTGCGCCCCATGGGCGCCGAGCAGTCCAACACGTCCCTCGTCTTCGACGACCGCATCGTGCTCAAGCTGTTCCGCCGGCTGCACGCCGGCGCCAACCCCGACGTGGAGGTGACGGTGGGCCTGGCCGCCCAGGGGTTCACGTCGGTGGCCCAGCCGCTCGGGGTGTGGCGGCGGGACGGCGTCGACCTCGCCGTGGTCGCCCGGTACCTGGCCGGTGGGGCCGAGGGGTGGGCGCTGGCGCTCACCTCCCTGCGCGACCTGTACGCGGGGGCGAGTGACGACCCGGCGGCCGCCGGAGGCGACTTCGCCGCCGAGGCGAGGCGCCTCGGCGAGGTCACGGCGGGGATGCACCTGGCGCTGGCCGCCGCCTTCGGCGCGTCGCCCGGGGACCCAGCGGCGTGGGCGGCCCTGGTGGAGACGCAGATGGCCCGCCTGGAGGAGGGCGACGTCGACGCCGTGAAGAGCAAGGAGTTCGTGGAGCGGCTGCGGTCGGTGGCCTCGCCGGGGCCCGCCGTCCGGGTCCACGGCGACTACCACCTCGGCCAGGTCATGCGCACCGACACCGGCTGGTTCGTGCTCGACTTCGAGGGCGAGCCCGCCCGCCCGCTGGCCGAGCGGCAGTTGCCGTCGTCGCCCCTCAAGGACGTGGGCGGGATGATCCGGTCGTTCCAGTACGCGGCGGCCGTCGCCCTGTTCGAGCGCGACGCCGGCGAGCACGAGACGCTGCGCCCGCGGGCCGACGCCTGGGAGCGGCGCAACCGGGGGGCGTTCCTCGGCGGCTACTACGGGACGGCCGGGATCGACGACGTGCTCCCCGCCGCCGGCGCCGACCGCGATGCCGTCCTGGCCGCCTTCGAGCTCGACAAGGCCGTCTACGAGGTCCTCTACGAGCGAGCGCACCGGCCGGATTGGGTAGAGATCCCCCTGGGGGCCGTCAGGAGGTTGCTCGATGCCCGGTAGCAGGCAGAAGTCCGCGGGGTCGCCGCCGTTGCGCTCCGAGCTCGACGTCGACCTCGACCGGCTGGTCGAGGGCGTCCCGGGGGACCCCCATCGCGTGCTCGGCGTCCACGACGGCGTCGTGCGGGCGTGGCGGCCCGGGGCGGCGTCCATGCGCCTGCTGGCGGAGGGCGCCGAGCCCGTCCCCATGCGGCGCATCCGCGGCGAGGGCGTGTTCGAGGCCACCGCCCCGGCGGTGGCCGGCCCGTACCGGCTCGAGGCCCGCTACGACGACGGCAGCACCTACACGTACGAGGACCCGTACCGGCACTGGCCGACCCTGGGCGACATCGACCTCCACCTCATCGGCGAGGGCCGCCATCGCCACCTGTGGCGGGTGCTCGGCGCCCACGTCCGCAGCCACGAGGGAGCGCACGGGACGTCGTTCGCCGTCTGGGCGCCCAGCGCCCGCTCGGTCCGCGTGGTCGGCGACTTCAACCTGTGGGACGGGCGCACCCACCCCATGCGGTCGCTCGGGACGTCCGGGGTGTGGGAGCTGTTCGTCCCCGGCGTGGCCGCCGGCGAGCTGTACAAGTTCGAGATCCTCACTCCCGCCGGCCACGTCACCCTCAAGGCCGACCCCATGGCCTTCCGGGCCCAGCACCCGGCCGAGGGCACGGCCAGCCGGGTCACCGAGGCCGACCACCAGTGGGCCGACACCGGCTGGATGAGCACGCGCGACGAGGTCGAGCACGTCCATGCGCCCCTTTCGATCTACGAGGTCCACGTCGGCTCCTGGCGCAAGCCCCACGAGGACCGCCCGTACAGCTACCGCGAGCTGGCCGAGACCCTGCCCGGCTACGTGGCCGACATGGGCTTCACCCACGTCGAGTTCATGCCCGTCGCCGAGCACCCCTACGAGCCGTCGTGGGGCTACCAGGTCTCGTCGTACTTCGCCCCCTCGGGCCGCTTCGGCACGCCCGACGACTTCCGCCACCTCGTCGACGCCCTCCACCAGAAGGGGATCGGCGTCCTCGTCGACTGGGTTCCGGCCCACTTCCCGGCCGACGACTGGGCGCTGGCCCGCTTCGACGGGACCGCCCTGTACGAGCACGAGGACCCGCGGCTGGGGTCCCACCCCGACTGGGGGACCCTGGTGTTCAACTTCGGGCGCCACGAGGTCCGCAACTTCCTCATCGCCAACGCCCTGTTCTGGCTGGAGGAGTTCCACGTGGACGGCCTGCGGGTCGACGCCGTCGCCTCCATGCTCTACCTCGACTACTCCCGCAAGGAAGGGGAGTGGGTCCCCAACCAGTTCGGCGGGCGCGAGAACCTGGAGGCGGTGGCGTTCCTCAAGGAGCTCAACGAAGCCGTCTACGGCGCCCATCCCGGCGTGATGATCGTGGCCGAGGAGTCGACCGCCTGGCCGGCGGTGTCACGGCCCACCTACCTGGGCGGCCTCGGCTTCGGGTTCAAGTGGAACATGGGCTGGATGCACGACACGCTCGAGTACTTCGCCAAGGAGCCCGTCTACCGGCGCTACCACCACCACGAGCTCACCTTCGGCCTCCTGTACGCCTTCAGCGAGAACTTCATCCTCCCCCTCAGCCACGACGAGGTCGTGCACGGGAAGGGCTCGCTGCTCGGCAAGATGCCGGGCGACCACTGGCAGAAGCTCGCCAACCTGCGGGCCCTGTTCGCCTGGATGTGGGCGCATCCCGGCAAGCAGCTGGTGTTCATGGGCGGGGAGCTGGGGCAGGGGCGCGAGTGGGCCCACGACCGGGGCATCGACTGGTGGCTGCTGGACGACCCCGGCCACCGCGGCGTGCAGGACCTGGTCCGGGCCGTGAACCGGCACTACAAGGCGCTGCCCCAGCTGTGGCAGCGCGACGACGCGCCCGACGGCTTCCGGTGGATCGACGCCAGCGACGTCGAGAACAACGTGCTGTCGTTCCTGCGCTTCGACGACGACGGCCGCCCGCTCGCCTGCCTGGCCAACCTCTCTCCCGTGCCCCGCCACGGCTACCGGTTCGGCCTGCCCGCGGGTGGCGACTGGCGGGAGGTCCTCAACACCGACGCCATCGAGTTCGGCGGGTCCGGCGTCGGGAACTCCGGCCGGGTGTTCGCCCGGGACGCCTCCTGGCACGGCCTGCCGTTCTCGGCCGAGGTGACGCTGCCTCCGCTGGCGGTGGTCTGGCTGGTGCCCGACCAGTAGATCTTCGACCTCATTTTCGCTCCGCTCACTCCATTCGGTCGAGTCCGATCGTGCTCCGGCGGGCGAGCGGAGCTCGCGCCGCCTCCGCCCTGTCCTGTCTCGGTGTCCGCAGCCCGTGGAGGCCGCCTGCGGCGGCGAGTGCGGCCGCAGGCCTTGCGCGGCGAACGCCGCGAAAGTCCGTTAGCGACGCGCTGATCCCGTGCCCGGCGGCGGGCCGCCGGGGCGGAACGGTCGGGCGGCGGCTCCGGGTACCGTCGGAGGGTGCCTCACTCGCTCGTCGTCCACGGCCACTTCTACCAACCGCCGCGCGAGAACCCGTGGACCGAGGAGCTGGGCCGGGAGGCGTCGGCGGCGCCCTACCACGACTGGAACGCCCGCATCGACGCCGAGTGCTACCGCCCCAACGGGGTGGCCCGGGTGTTCGACGACCAGGGCCGGGTCGTCGACATCGTCAACAACTACGCCAACCTCTCCTTCGACGTCGGCCCCACGCTGCTGTCGTGGCTCGAGGCCAACGACCGCGTGACGTACCGGCGCATCCTGGAGGCCGACGCCGACGGGCACCGGGGCATGGCCCAGGGTTGGGGGCACGTGATCCTGCCCCTGGCCAACGACCGCGACCTGCGCACCCAGGTGCGGTGGGGCCTGATCGACTTCGAGCACCGCTTCGGGCGGCGGGCCGAGGGCATGTGGCTGCCGGAGGCGGCGGTCGACGACCGCGTGCTGGCCGTGCTCGCCGAGGAGGGGGTCGCGTTCACCGTGCTCGCCCCCGGCCAGGCCCGCCGGGTGCGTCGCCTGGGCGCCGGCGCGGCGTCGTGGAGGGACGTGAGCGGCGGCGCGGTGGACACGTCACGCCCGTACCGCTGGCTGCACCCCGACGGCTCGGGCCGTGGCGTCGATGTCGTGTTCTACGACGGCGGGCTCTCGCACTCCCTCGCCTTCGAGCTCGGCACCCTCTCCAGCCGAGCGCTCCTCGACACGGTGACGAGCCGCAAGGAGGGGCTGGTCACCATCGCCGCCGACGGCGAGACGTTCGGCCACCACCAGCGGTGGGGCGAGCGGCTGGCGGCCCACGCCCTCACCGTCGAGGCGCCGCAGCGTGGGGTGGAGGTCACCAGCGTGGCCGCCTACCTCCGGGCCATCCGCCCCCGGCACGAGGTGGAGGTGGCGCTGAGCTCGTGGTCGTGCGCCCACGGCGTGAGCCGCTGGGAGGACGACTGCGGGTGCTCCACCGGCGGCCAGCCCGGGTGGCAGCAGCGCTGGCGCCGGCCACTGCGCCACGCCCTCGACCTGCTCCGCGACCGGCTGTGCGAGGTGTTCGAGCGCCGGGGCCCCGGCGTGTTGCGCGACCCGTGGGCCGCCCGCGACGAGTACCTACGGGTGCTGCTGGGCGCGGTGACGAGGGAGGAGTTCGCCGGCGCCCACGTGGTCGGGGACCCCGTCGTGGCCTTCACCCTGCTCGAGGCGCAGCGCCACGCCATGGCCATGTACACCTCGTGCGGGTGGTTCTTCAACGACCTGGCCGGTCTCGAGACGGTGCAGGTCCTGCGCTACGCCCTGCGGGTCATGGAGCTGCTGCGCGAGCTCGAGGAGGACCCCCACGAGGAGGCGTTCCTGGAGGTCCTGGGCAAGGCCGAGAGCAACGTGGCCGAGGAGGGCACGGGGCGGGAGGTCTGGCACCGCCACGTGCTGCCGGCGATGGCCGACGCCGACCGGGTGGCGGCCAACATCGCCCTCTCCGAGCTGCTGGAGGACCGGGCGCCCCCCGGGCGCATCGGCGCCTTCGCCGTCGAGGTCCTCGACCACGCCCGCGACGACCGCGGCGCGGTGGTGCTGTGTACCGGCCGGGTCGTGCTCACCCACGAGCGCACGGGGCGCCGGACCGCCCACGTGTACGCCGCTCTGCACCTGGGCGCCCTCGAGGTGCTGGGCGCCACCCGCCGGGCCGACCCGGCCGCCGACATCGCGGCGGTGGCGTACCTGCGCGGCGCCTTCCGGCACGGCGCCCCGATCACCACGCTGCTCCGGCTGCTGAGCGACGGCTTCGGCCCCGGGGAGTTCGACCTGTCGGCGGCCCTGCCCGACGCCGCCGAGCACATCGTCGAGGGCGCCGCCGGCAGCCTGGCCGAGCGCTTCGTGGCGGCCTACGAGCGGCTGTTCGACGACCACCGCCGCACCATCGACGTGCTGGCGGCGGCCCGCTACCCCTTCCCGCCCGAGCTGCGGGCCCCCGCCGAGCTGGTGCTGGCCCGGCGCCTCGACGCCGAGATCCTGGCCCAGCAGGGCTCGGTCAACCCGTCCGACTACCGCCGGGCCGTCGAGATGGCGCGCCAGGCGCGGGCCAACGGCTTCATCGTCGACACGCCCAAGGCGCGCGCCGTGGTCACCCGCCTCCTCTCGGCCGCCACCGAGCAGGCCGTCGGCGCCGGGGCCGACGCGGCGTCGAGGACCATGGCGGCGCACGGCGCGTTGGCCGCCCTGGCCCTCCTCCAGGTCTCCGCCGACCTGGGGCTGACGGGGCCCTGGGAGCACGCCCAGGAGGTCGTCCACGCCGCCCTGGCCTCGGGCGTGCCGCCCGCCGTCGACCTGCGCCCGCTGGCCGAGGCGCTCGGTTTGGCGGCGGACTAGGTCGTCGAACCTGTCCCGGAAACGACCCGGATCCGAGTCGTTTCCGCCACAGGTTCCGGGCCGCCCGGCGACCGCCGGTCAGGGGCGGGCGGCGGTGAGGTCGGCGGCGGCCGCCTCGGGAGCCACGACGTTGACCATCACGCCCGTGCCGAACTCGAAGCCGGCCGGCGTCGTCAGCTTCGGGACGACGTGGACGTGCCAGTGGAAGGCGCCGGCGGCCCGGTAGGGGGCGGAGTGGAAGACGAGGTTGTAGGGCACTTCGCCGACGCAGGCCCGCAGCCGGCCCAGGGCGTCGCGCAGGGCGCGGCCGACGGCCGTCACGGTGGCCGCACCGGACCGGTGGACGTGGGCACCGTGGGGCTCGGGCACGACCAGCATCTCGTAGGGGGCGGCGCTCCAGAACGGGCACAGCACCACCACGTCGTCGGCGGCCGTCACCAGCCGGTGCCCCTCGGCGGCCTCGGCGGCCGCCGTCGTGCACAGCAGGCAGCTGCCCTCGAAGCGGGCGAACCCCGCCTGCTCGTCGGCCAGCTCGCGGGGCACGAAGGGCATCCCCAGCAGTTGGGCGTGCGGGTGGTCGACCGAGGCCCCGGCCTCCCGGCCGAGGTTCACGATGGCCTGGCTGTAGCGGAGCCCGGGGGTTCCGGCGTGCGCCGCCACCCGCCCGACGATCGCCTCCATGACGAGGTCGACCTGGTCGTCGGGCAGGTCGGCCCACCCCTGGCCGTGGTGGGGCGAGAGGACCAGCACCTCGTGGACGCCGCTCCCGGGGGCCTGGGTGAACACCGGCCCCAGGTGGCTCACCACCATGGGCGCCGTTCCCTCGAACGCCGGGTACCGGTTGGGCACGACCCGCACCAGCCACGCGCCGCCCGCGTCGTGGGTGACCAGGGCGGGGAGGGTCTCCTCCTCGTTGCCGGGGCAGAACGGGCACGGCCGCTCGCCGTCGGCGGGGACCGGCGGGGCGCCGGCCGGGAACGCCTGCATGCGCCCCGACCGGTTGGTGCTCACCACCACCCAGCGCCCGGTCAGGGGGTCGAGGCGGAGCTGGCTCATGCAGGCGGTCGGGCGTCGCCGGTCACCGCCGCACGCTACCGGCGGGCGCCACGGCCCCCGGCCGCCGGCACGGGCCGGGTAGGGTCCGCCCTCGTGGCGGCGGGCAGCGACAGGCAGCTGGTCGAGTACCTGGTGCACGACGTGGCCCTGCATGCGCCGCCGCTGCGCCAGCGCCTGGCCGAGGCCCTCGGGGGCGGGCGCCTCAAGTCGGCCGACGACCTCGCCCGTATGGCCCCGATCGCACTGGCCGACATCACCGACCCCGGCGCGCTCGTCCTGCGGCCCCGCCTGCCGCGCCGCAGCAAGGGCGCGGCGGCGATGGAGCGGGCCTACAAACCCGTGCACTGGCTGGTCCAGGACGGGGTGCCCATCGGCTCGTCGGCGGCCGACGTCGAGCGCCTGGGCTCGTTGTCCGCCCGCTGGCTGACGGCCACGGGCGTGCGCGGCGACGACGTCGTCCTCGGGTTCCTCCCCGCCGGGCCGCACCTGCCGTACTGGCAGGTCGTCCTGGGCGCCATGCGCCTCGGTGTGTCCGCCGTCTTCGTGCCGCCCGTCCCCACCGTGGCCGACGCGGCCCGGCTGCGCCCGAGCGTCCTGGTGGGCCGGCCCTACGACCTGGCCCGCCTTCTCGACGACCGCGTCGCCAGTGGCGCCGCCGCCGGCTGGCGCAGCCGGGTGCGCCTGCTGATCGCGGCGGGCGAGCCGCTGGACGACGCCCTGCGGGCCCGGCTCCGGTCGCTCCTGGCGGCACCGGACGCAGCCGTCGTCTCGGCGTGGGCCCCGCCCGGCGTGCGGGCCATGTGGTGGGAGTGCCCGGGCGCCACGGCGCTGCACACGTGGCCCGAGGCCGAGCTGGTCCAGGTCGTCGACCCTCTCTCGGCGACGCCGGTCCCGCCGGGCGCCGACGGCGAGGTCGTCTGGACGGCGCTGGGCTGGCACGGCACGGTGATGGTCCGCCTCCGGACCGGGGTGATCGCCTCGCTGGAGCCGGGCCCGTGCCCGTCGTGTGGCGCCAAGGGCCCCCTCCTGCGGGTCGACTCGGAGACGCCGTCGTTCCTGCGGGTGCTGGACGACCACCGGGGGGTGGCCGACTGGCAGGCCGAGCTGCGGAACACGGCCGATGGCGAGGAGCTGTTCGTGTTCCTGGCGGTCTCGCCCGGCACGCCCCTGCCCGAGCTGCTGGCCGAGCTCGACACCGAGCTGTTCGCCACCCAGTACGTCGTCGTGGACCCGCCGACGCTGGACGCCCGGCTGGCGGCCCACGGCGACCGCAAGGTGGTCGACCTCCGCGCCTGAGCCGCGCCTGAGCCGCCTGAGCCGCCTGAGCCGGTGCACCGTCGGCGTCCCCCCGGGCGGGGCGGGGTAGGGGAGAGGGGTGCCACGCGGACGCCCCCGGATCGGCTGCTCGGGCTGGGTGTACAAGGACTGGCGGGGGCTGGTGTACCCGGACGACCTGCCGCAGCGGCGGTGGTTCGACCACTACGCCGGCCGCTTCGACAGCGTCGAGATCAACAACACCTTCTACCGCCTGCCCCAGGAGAAGACCATGGACGGGTGGGCCGCCCAGGCGCCCGAGGACTTCGTCTACGCCCTGAAGCTCGGCCAGTTCGGCTCCCACCGCATGAAGCTGCGGGACGCCGCCTCGTGGCTGCCCAACCACCTCGAGCGGGTGGAGCGCCTGGGCCGCTCGCTCGGCCCCACGCTGGTCCAGCTGCCGCCCCGCTGGAAGCGGGACGCCGCCCGCCTCGACGAGTTCCTGTCCGTCGCGCCGGGGCACCTGCGGTGGGCGGTCGAGGTGCGCGAGGGCTCGTGGCTGCACGAGGAGGTGTACGAGGTGCTGCGCCGCCACGGCGCCGCCCTGTGCATCCACGACCTGCTGCCCGACCACCCCTGGGTCCTCACCGCCGACTGGACCTACGTCCGCTTCCACGGTCCGCAGGCGTTGGAGCGCAAGTACTGGGGGCGCTACGGCCCCGACAACCTGGCGCCCGCCGCCGAGCGCCTCGAGGCGTGGCTGGCCGAGGGCCGCGACGTCTATGCCTACTTCAACAACGACCACGAGGCGAACGCCGTGCACGACGCCGCCTGGCTGCGCGACCGCCTGTCGTAGGCCCGGGGCCGCTCCCGTAGCCTGGGAGGGCCGTGACCGCGCCGCTCGCCTACCTCGACCACGCCGCCACCACGCCCCTCCGTCCCGAGGCGCTGGAGGCCATGATGCCCTTCCTCACCGAGCGGTTCGGCAACCCGTCGGGGGCCCACGCCGTGTCCCGCGTCGCCCGCCGGGCGGTGGACGAGGCGCGCGACGTGGCCGCCGCCTGCCTCGGGTGCGAGCCGGGCGAGGTGGTGTTCACGAGCGGCGGCACCGAGTCGGACAACCTGGCCGTCGTCGGCGCCCAGCGCCACCGGGGCGGGACGGTGGTGTGCGCCGCCACCGAGCACCACGCCGTCCTCCACGCCACGACGGCCCTGGGCGGGCGGGCGACCCCCGTCGGCGCCGATGGTGTCGTCGACCTGGACGCGCTGGCGGCCGTCCTCGGCGAGCACACGTCCGTGGTGGCGGTGATGCTGGCCAACAACGAGGTCGGCACCGTGCAGCCGCTGGCCGGGGTGGCCGACGTCGTCCGCCGCCTGGCCCCGGCGGCCGTGCTCCACACCGACGCCGTGCAGGCGTTCCCGTGGCTGGACGTCGCCGCCCTCGGGCAGGTCGCCGACCTCATCGCCGTGAGCGCCCACAAGTTCGGTGGCCCCAAGGGCGTCGGCGCCCTGCTGGTGCGCTCGGGCGTCGTGCTCGAGCCGCTGTTCCACGGGGGCGGCCAGGAGCGGGACCGGCGCAGCGGGACCCACAACGTGGCCGGGATCGTGGGCATGGCCGCCGCCATGCGGGCGACGGTCGAGGGGCGTGCGCGCACGGTGGCCCGGGTCGCCGCCCTGCGCGACCGGCTGGCCGACGGCCTCCTCGCCGCCGTCCCCGACGCCGTCGAGACGGGCCGGCGCGCCGGCCGGGTGGCCGGCAGCTGCCACCTCCGGTTCCCGGGAGCCGAGAGCGAGGCGCTCCTCGTGCTGCTGGACGATGCGGGCGTGTGCGCGTCGGCCGGCTCGGCCTGCGCCAGCGGGGCCCTCGAGCCGTCGCACGTGCTGGCGGCCATGGGCGTCCCCCGGGACGAGGCGCTGGCCAGCCTGCGCCTCTCGCTCGGGCCGGCGACCACCGACGACGAGGTCGACCTGGCGCTCAAGACGGTCCCCGAGGCCGTCGCCCGCCTCCGCGAGGGCTGACCGGTGCGGGTGCTGGTCGCCATGTCGGGCGGCGTCGACTCGTCGGTGGCGGCCGCCCTCCTGCGCGACGAGGGCCACGCGGTGGTCGGGGCCACCCTCAAGCTGTGGGGCGGGGCGAGCGACTCCGGGTGCTGCTCGGTGGCCGACGTGGAGGACGCCCGCCGGGTCGCCCAGCAGCTCGGGATCGACCACCACGTGTTCAACTTCACCGAGGACTTCGAGGCGCGGGTGGTCGGGCCCTACGCCGACGCCCACGCCGCCGGGCGCACGCCCAACCCGTGCATCGAGTGCAACCGCCACCTGAAGTTCGACCGCCTGCTCCAGCGGGCGGTGCGCCTCGGGTTCGACGCCGTGGCCACCGGGCACCACGCCCGGGTCGTGCCCGACGGCGGGCGGTGGCACCTGCGCCGCGGTGCCGACGCCGCCAAGGACCAGTCGTACGTCCTCTCCATGCTCGGCCAGGAGCAGCTGGCGCGGGTGCTGCTGCCGGTGGGCGAGCTGACCAAGGCCGACGTCCGGGCGCGGGCGGCCGCCCTCGGGCTGCGGACCGCCGCCAAGCCCGACAGCCAGGACGTGTGCTTCATCTCACGCGGGGGCGGCCGCCGGGCGTTCCTCGCCCCCCGCATCCCGCTCCGCCCCGGCCGAGTCGTGGACGCCGCCACCGGCGAGGAGGTCGGCACCGTGCCGGCCGTCGAGCTGGTGACCGTCGGCCAGCGCCGGGGCCTGGGCCCGGGCGATGGTGTCCGTCGTTACGCGTTGTCGGTGGACGTCGCCAGCGCCACCGTGGTCGCCGGGACCGCCGCCGACGCCTGCGCCGACGAGGTCGTCCTCGACGCCTCGAGCGTCTCGTGGGTCGACCGGCCGGTTGCGCCGGGCACACGCGTGCTGGCGCAGGCCAGCGCCCACGGCGCCGCCGCCCCCGGGGTCTTCGAGGGCGCGGCGGTGCGGTGGGAGGCGCCCCAGCGCCGCGTGGCGCCCGGCCAGACCGTCGCCCTGTACGACGGCGACCGGGTGCTGGGGGCGGCCACGGCGCGCTGACCCGAGCGTTCTGTGGACCGCCGGCGCCGGACACCGGCTCGTCGTGTCCAGAGAACGGCCACCGCCGCGTAGGGTCGCAGGATGGCGCCGGGCGAGCGGTGGCGGGTGGCGCCCGGGACGACCGTCGACCTGGGTGCCCTCGAACCCGGGTCGACGGACGGCTGTGGCGGGAAGGAGGCGGCCGTCGCCGCCTTCGACGGCCTCCACGCCCGGTTGGCGGAGCTGCAGGAGCGGCTGTGGGCCGAGCACCGCCGGTCGGTGCTGGTGGTGCTCCAGGCCATCGACGCCGGCGGCAAGGACGGGACGGTGAAGCACCTGTTCCGCGGGCTCAACCCGGCCGGGGCACGCGTCGTCTCGTTCCGGGCCCCGTCGGAGGAGGAGCTCGAGCACGACTTCTTGTGGCGGGTCCACCGGCACACGCCGGCCCGGGGCGAGGTCGTGGTGTTCAACCGTTCCCACTACGAGGACGTGCTGGTCGTGCGGGTGCGCGAGCTGGTGCCGGAGTCGGTGTGGCGGCCCCGCTACCGGCTCATCGACGACTTCGAGGCGAACCTGGCGGCCGCCGGCACGGTGGTCGTCAAGGTGCTGCTGCACATCTCCAAGGACGAGCAGGCGGAGCGGCTGCGGGCCCGCCTCGAGGACCCGGGCAAGCGGTGGAAGTTCCGGGTGGGCGACCTGGAGGAGCGGGCCCGCTGGGACCACTACCAGGCCGCGTTCGCCGAGGCGGTGTCCCGCACCTCCACCGACGCGGCGCCGTGGTACGTCGTGCCGGCCGACCGGAAGTGGTACCGCAACTGGGCGGTGAGCACGATCCTGGTCGAGACGCTGGAGTCGCTCGACCCGCAGTACCCGCCGGGCGACGATCTGGCCGGCGTCGTCGTCGAATAGGCGGGCCAGCCCGTCACCCGACGGGCAGGCCCCGCTCGGCCGCCTCCCGCAGCACGGCGCCGGGCCGGGTGGGGGTGACGAGCACCCGGGTGGCGGTGGCCGGCTCACCCAGCCGCTGGCCCGGCTTGGACCGCACGACCGACACCTCCTCGGTGAGGGTGAGCTCCAGGCCGAGGCCGGGAGCGGTCTGGGTGAGGTCCAGGGCGTCGGTGCCGGCCGGCGCCGGGCCGAGGCGAGCGATCACCTGGCGCCGGAACAGCACCGGGTCGGCGAGGGCCATGTGGTCGTGGAGCACGACCCCGGCGGGGACGAACACCAGCCACCGCCGGGACAGCCCGTGCATGGCGCGGAACAGGACGACCGACAGCGGCACCCCGACGGCCAGGACGAGGGCTCCCGGCAGCCACTGGCGGGCGGCCAGCAGCAGCGGCCCGGCGGCGAGAGGCGCCGTGGCCAACGCCCACACGACGCCCAGCACGCCGACCAGCAGCGGTGTCGGCGCCCGCAGGAGGAACCGGCGCTCGCCGGGGTAGGCCGGCCCGTTGACGAAGGCGGTCCCCGTCTCGGGGAGGAGGGCCACGGCGAGGGCGAGCGCCGTCGTGCTGACGGCGAGGGGCGAGCCCGAGGCGTCGAGGGCGGCGAAGAGCGCGGCGGCCACCGCACCGGGGGCGGCGCAGCGCACGACGGTGAGGCTGACCGGGTGGGGCACCAGGGTGGCCACCAGCACCACCGCCCACGCCGCCCACAGGCCGATCGACGCCACGTCCTGCACCGGCCCGCTGCGCTCGGCGAGGGCGTCGGCGAAGGCGGGGCCGGCGGTGAAGGGGAGCACCGCCCACACGGCGCGGAGGACCCACGGGATGACGCGCTGGGGGGCCATGGCGACGCGGAACTCTGGCAGAGGGCCGCTGTGGGCGACAATCTCGGGCATGCGACTCGTGCGGCTGGTGGACCTCGAGGTGTTCAAGCGCTACAGCCTGGCCATCCGCCAGGAAGCGGCCCCCGTCGAGGACGTGCTGGCCGTCCTGGAGGCGACGCTGCGCCAGGTCCGTTCGGTGGCCCCGCCACCCCCGCCGCCGGCGCCCGCCCCGGAGCCGACCGACGCGTGGTCGCCGACCGACGCGTGGTCGCCGGACGCCCGGAGCGGCGACGACGCCTGGGCGGCGAGGGCCGCCCACGGGCCGGACGGCGACGAGGACCGGGACGCGGGCGACGAGGACGACGCCCGGGGCGGCGACGACGCCTGGGCGGCGGGGGCCGCCCACGGGCCGGACGGCGACGAGGACGAGGATGCGGGCGACGACTTCGACGACCTCCTCACCGCGGCGGCCGCCGACGTGGGCGACGCCGGCGCCGCCTCCGACGCCGACCCGTTCGGGGACGACGACGACGACTCCCGGCCCGGGCCGGCACCCCCC
>DATLFN010000088.1 GCA_035540975.1 Acidimicrobiales bacterium | reverse complement strand
GCCCACCGGGCCGTCAAGGCTTCCCCTCCGGGCGGCCTTCGGCCGGCCTTGACCGCCCTCCCCCTACTTCCGCACGCCCCGAAGTCATCTCGACGAACCCGTCGCGACCTACTTGACAAGCCGTTCCACATCAGTCGACGGGGCGGCCGAGATCGGGCTCGGGGCCCGAACCGGGGCTGCGGGCCTCGGCCAGGGCCGCCCACAGGTCGGTCGCCGTCGGCTCGCCGACGAACGACGCCCGGACCACGCCGTCCCCGTCGACGAGGAGGGTGAGGGGGGCGACCTCGACCCCGTAGCGCTCGTGGAGGTCCCTGCGCTCCTGCCACGCGATGTCCTGGAAGGCGACCTGGGGGCTCTCCAGCACGCGCGCCTTGGCGGTGGTCGCCCGGCACGAGTCGCACGTCGCCGACGTGAACACGGCCACCAGCCACGGGCGATCGGCACCCTCGAAGTCGCCCCGGTCGAGCTGGGCGGGCGGAGCCCAGCCCGCCCGCAGCCCCGGCTGGGTGGGCGGTGCCGGCCGGCGACGCTCGAGCAGGCGCGCCACGACCACGGCCAGCACGACGAGGACGGCGGCGACGACCAGGCGTTCCACGCCGTCAGCTCAGCGGGATGCCCATGCTCGCCCACACGCCGGGGCTCCCCGGCACGTGGGCGTCGCGCTCGACGACCACCGGCGCCGACGACGTGACCAGCACCGGCATGGCGCCGCCCGACCGGCCCGCCACCGCGATCACCGCCCGGCGACCGGGGCCGACCTCCACCTCCTCGCCCACGGGGACCGTCTCCCCGCCCACCAGGCCGGAGGCCGACACGCGCGCCGGGCGACCCCCGACGTTGGCGATCACCAGGTACTCGGTCAGCGGGCCGCCCCCGCCGCCTGCCGGGAACAGCCATTTGGTGGCAGACCGGCGGGCGCCCAGGGTGTCGGCGCGCCCCACCCGGGGCGTGGGCGCGGTGAACACCAGCGTCCGCGAGGCGACGACGGGCACCCCGTCCAGCGCGCGGATGGTCGTGGCGTGGCCGACGCCGCGAGGCAGGCCGACCTCCTCGTCGAGCACCACGTCCAGCCGGCCCCGGGCGGGGACGGTGCGCTCGAAGTCCTCGACGACGCCCTCGTCGGCGATCACCTGGAAGAGCACGGTCGCCTCGTCGGTGCCGGGGTTCGAGACCGCGAAGTGCTCGCCGGCGCCGTCGGCGACCAGGCCGTTGGGGAAGTGCCACACCGTCCCGAGCGACGGTGACCCCAGCGCCACGGAGAGCCCGGCGGCGCCGGCCGCCGTGCGGGTCTGCGTCTGGGCGGCGATCACCCGGCCGGTACGCACGGCCACCGCCGTGGAGATGGCGTTGCGCCGGCGCACGTGCTCGCCGATCTCCCGGACCACCAGCGAGCGGCCGGGGACGACCACCGGCCGGAAGGCGGACGGGGCGGCGCGGCCCTGGTCGGTGCTGAACGACAGGTCGACGATGGCGTCCTCGGGGAAGGGGTTGAACAGCGAGATCGCCAGCGAGGCGTCCTTGGCCGTCACCCCGTCGGCGAAGTACCAGCGGTCCGAGGCGCGCGACGAGCAGGCGGTGGCGTCCGACCCGAGGGGCCCCCGCACGACCAGCTCGGCCGCCACCTGGCCGGCGCCGACGTCCACCAGGGCGGCGGCGAACGGCGCCTGCAGGGCGTCGCGCAGGGCGACGGCCGTCACCGAACGAGCCTCCACCGTGAGCGGCACCGCCTTCGTCTCGCCCGCCACGGGGACGACGGTGACGGTGCCCGTGACGGGCCGCTCCGTGGGGTTGGCGACCGACACCACACCGTCGGCCCGGCCCCCGGCGTCGGCGGTGGCGCCCACGCAGAACCACGTCGACGACAGGGCCCCGGCCGGCGGCGCGGTGGGCATGACCGCCCGCGCCGCGGCGGCGGCGGGGACGTCGGCCGCGGGCCGGTCGGCGCGGTCGGCGACCCCGCCGCCCACCAGCAGGGCGGCGACGGCGGCGACGACGGGGAGGCGGCGCACGCTCACGGCCCGTCCGACCGGCGGCGGGTGCGCACCAGGTAGCGGATCGCCAGCGCCCACACGACCACCTCGCCGGCCACCATGGCGTACCGCAGGGGCGACGTCCGGTAGCGCAGCGTGGCCGGGCCGGTGGCGGGCGAGTCGAACGCGTTGGTCCAGCCGAACGCCTCCGAGCGGTCCGCCGACCGCCCGGCCACCTCCAGGGACCACCGCGACGACGAGGCCTCGGCCAGCGCCACCCGGTCGCCCTCCTGGAGCGGACCGGAGAAGCGGGTGGGTGAGCGCTCGGCGGGGAGGACCGGCTCGGAGCCGGCCAGCTCCACCCCCCGCAGCGCCGCCAGCGCGTCGTCGCCCTGGTGGAGGTCCACGTCGGGCCCCAGGCGGGCTCGGGCCGGCGCCCAGGCCGCGTTCTCGTAGACGAGGAGAGCGGCGTCGCCCTGGAGCTTCTTGAGGTCGATCTGGGCGTCCAGGGCGAGGGGCAGGTCGGGCGGCGGCGGCAGGCGCCGCCTCGTCGCCCGGGACGGGGCGGCCCGGAGCGGGACGACGACGTAGCGCACGGCAGCGGGGGCCAACAGGTGCCCGAGGGCCGTCGTGCCGTTGCCCCGGGCGGCCGCCACCGCGTCGGCGACCCGGTCGGTGGTGCCCGGCGACGCGGCCGGCCACAGGCCGGCGGCGTCGGGGTGGCCGCCGCGCGACGTGGCGTACGCCAGGCCGTCGTCCAGCCGCCAGCCGGTGAGGGGAAGGGCGGCGGGGTCGCCCAACCACAGGACGCGGAACGCCCCCTCGGCCCGGCGCTCGGGCATCCACGAGAGCAGCCCGGCGAAGTCCTCCCGGGGCACGTTCCAGCGCCCGCCCAGGGCCGCCGCCGCCACCGGCACGGCGCCCAGCACGGTGGCGACCAGGGCGGCGGTGAACACCACCTGGCGCCACCCGAAGCGGTACCGCGGCATGTCCAGCTCGAACGCCACCACGCCGAGGGCGACGGCCAGGGCGACGCAGGCGGCGGCGGGCGCCAGGAGCACCTCGGGCGGGGCCACCGGCGCCGGCAGGTGGCCCCGCCCGGCCGCCCACGCCAGCCCCCAGGCCGTCAGCGCGACGACCCACAGGCGGGCGGCCCACGCCAGGCGCCAGTCGCGCCCCACGAGCAGCGGCAGGCCGGCCGTCACCAGGAACACCCACCCGACGGGCGGCGCTCCGAGCGACCCCGTCTGGAAGCGCAGCAGCTCTCCCAGCGAGTGCGAAGCGGCGGTCGACGAGCCGACGCCGGTGAGCGCCGACAGCCCACCACCGGGCAGGGCGAAGCCGGCCGACCACGGGAGCAGCGCCACGGCCGCCACGCCCACGGCGCCGAGCGAGGCGCCGAGCGCCCGCGCCATCCCGGCGCCCCCGCCCGCCAGGACGCACGACAGGCCCAGGGCCATCCCGATCGCCACCACCATCACCGCCACCGGCGGCGCCAGCGCGGCGGCGACGGCCACCGCCAGCCCCAGCCCGACCATCCGCCGCCGCCCCGGCGCGTCGGCGTCGTCGCCGAAGGGCGGGAGGCCGGCGGCTCCCAGCAGCGACCGCAGCACCCAGGGCGCCAACCCGTAGGCCACCAGCCCGCCCAGCTGCCCCCGCGACAGCGCGTTGTACGGCAGGGGGATGGCGGCGTAGACGACCAGGGCGGCCAGGCGGGGACGGAGCGACCCCAGGGGGGCGGCGAGCCGGTACGCCCCCACCACCCCGAGGCCGAGCGACCCCAGGACGACCACGGTGCGCAGGAGCGCGGTCGCCCCGCCCAGCACGACACCGCCCACCCCGAGCAGGGCGAAGGCGGCGGGCGCCGGCGACTCCGATCCCATCCCCGAGAGGTCCCAGCCGCTGAGGAACGATCGCAGCATCGACCAGGCGCCGGGGAAGGGCGACAGCTGGTGGACGGCGGGGATGCGCCCGGTGATCAGGTGCCGGCTGCCCACCACGAGGACCAGCCCGACGGCCGACCACACGGCGAGGGCCAGGACGTACCCTGGCGCGGCCTCGTCCCCGGCGTCGTCGGCGCCCCACCGCCGGGCGAGGGCCCCGGTGGTGCGCCTCCGTATCCGCTCGGAGGCCAGCTGCCCGCGCACGAAGCCGCTGAAGCGGGCGCTCCCCCGCACCTGGAGGCGACGGACCTCGGAGTCGGGCAGGCGGCGGACGGCGCGAACCGCCCGCCGGGCGGCCCGCAGCTCCCCCAGCCGGCGGAGGTTCCACGTCCACGCCCGGGCCGTGTCGCGCGCCGTGGCCGTGTGGCCGGACAGGACGCCGAAGACGGTCTCGGCGACGGCCAGCAGGGCGACCTGGGGGAGCACCCGCACGAGGTGCCAGGCGCCGTAGCCCTTCAGCACCGTCCGCAGCCGGTGGCGCAGCTGGAGGGGACGGGCCCGCCGCCGCAGGGCCGCCATCCCCGTCGGCGGCGGCCCGCCGCCCGGCGAGCGCAGCCCTCCCGACATGGCCTCCAGGTGGCGCACCCGGGCCGCCGGCGCCACCACCACCCGGGCACCCGCCACCTGGGCCCGCCACGACAGGTCGAGGTCCTCGCCGAAGGCGTGCATCACGGGGTCGAGCCCGCCGAGGCCGGCGAACAGGTCGGCCCGCACCAGGGTGCACCCGCCGGGCGCGAAGAACACGTCCCGCACGGCGTCGTGCTGCTCCTGGTCCAGCTCGCCGCGGTCGACCATGGGGTGGGGCGCCCCGCTCTTGTCGACGGCCATGCCGACCTGGAGGAGGCGGCGGGGGTCGTCCCAGTCGACCAGCTTGGGGCAGACCAACCCGGCGTTGGAGCGGTAGGCCTCCTCGACCATGAGGCGCACGGCGTCGGGGTCCGGCGCCACGTCGTCGTGGCACAGCAGGAAGTGGGATGCGCCCTGCACCACGGACAGGACCTCGTTGGTCGCGGCCGCGTAGCCGCGGTTCTCGTCGAGGCGGCGGACGTACGCGCGGGGCAGGACCGACGCCACCCGGGCCGTGGGGTCCTCGGCGCTGGCGGCGTCGACGACGAGCACCGAGAGGTTGGGGTAGTCCTGGTCGCCCAGGGCCTCCAGCGCCTCCTCGAGCCACGGCCCCGAATCGCAGGTGACCACCACGGCGACGACGGGCGGCGCCTGTCGCGGGGTGTCCATGTCCGATCGGAGGCTAGCCCGGAGGGTGCGCGGACCTCCGGTCACGGCGGGCCCGGGCCGGTCCGTAAGCTGGCGCCGTGGAAGCCGGGGACGACCTCCCGACCGCCCTCCGCGAGGCCGCCTACGTCGCCGTCGGGTTCGCTTTGATCGGCGTCCAGCGGGCCCAGGTCCGGCGCCGCGAGCTGGCCAGGCAGCTACCCGACCTCGAGCAGCACCTCCCGACCGGCGTCCGGGAGGCGATCGACATCGTCAGGACGGCGCTGAAGGGGTAGCCCCCGCCGCCTCGGTCGCCGCCGCCTCGGCCGCCGCCGCCCGGGCCTCGCCGAGCACGGCCCGCAGCGTGTCGTCCAGCGCCACCTCGGGCACCCAGCCGGTGGCCGCCCGCAGGCGGGACGGATCGCCCCGCAGCACGGGGACGTCCACGGGACGCAGCAGCGCCGGGTCCTCCACCAGCTCCAGGTCGGCGCCGGCCAGCTCCAGCATCCGCCGCACCAGGTCGCCCACGACCACCGCCCGGCCGGAGCACACGTTGTAGGCCTCACCCGGCTCGCCGCCGGCGGCCAGCAGCCGGTAGGCCCGCACGACGTCCCGCACGTCCAGGATGTCCCGGGCGGCGGACAGGTTGCCCACCTCGAGGGCGCCCGACCCGTCGCGCTGGGCGGCGACGATGCGGCGGGCGAAGGCGGGTACCACGAAGGTGGGCACCTGCCCGGGCCCGGTGTGGTTGAACGGCCGGGCCCGTACGACGGGCAGGCCGTGGCCGAGGTGGGCCTGCACGGCCACCATCTCGGCGGCGGCCTTGCCGGCGGCGTAGGGCGACACCGGCCGGAACGGCTCCCCCTCGCCCACCGGGATCTGCTCGGGCCGCACGGACCCGTAGACCTCGGCCGAGCTGACCACCACCACCCGCGGCGGGCCCGGGCAGCGCCGGGCCGCCTCCAGGACGTTGAGCGTGCCGCCCGCGTTCACCCGGAAGTACTCGGCCGGCTCCTGCCACGAGCGGCCCACGTGGGCCAGCCCGGCCAGGTGGTACACGGCGTCGGGACGGGCCTCGGCCATGGCCGCCGCGATGGCCGCGCCGGAGGTGACGTCCACCTCGGCGCCCGAGGCGACGACCTCGTCGCCCGCCTCCGTCAGGTGGGCGCGCAGCCACGTGCCCACGAAGCCCGACCCGCCGGTGACGTAGGCGCGCACGGCTCAGCCCGCCACGGCCCGGTAGAGCTCGGCGTGGGCCCGCCCGCTCGCCTCCCAGGTGTGGCGGGCGGCCACCGCGAACCCCCGCTGGCGCCGGGCTTCCAGGCCGGCGTCGCCCCGCACCAGCATGTCCAGGACGCCGGCCAGGCCGTCGACGTCACCCGGGCCCACCAGCATGGCGGCCCCCGCCGCCATCTCCTCCATGGCCGATCCGGTGGTGGTGACGAGGGGGGCGCCGCAGGCCAGCGCCTCCAGGGCGGGGAGCCCGAACCCCTCCTCCAGCGACGGGTAGGCCACGGCGGCCGCCTGGCGGAGCAGGCCGGGCACGACTTCGTCGGGCACGTAGCCGGTGCGGACGATCCGGTCCCGTGCCGCCGCGTGGCCGATGGCCGCCTCCACCGGCTTGCTCCCCCATCCCTCGACGCCGGCCAGCACGAGCGACAGCTCGGGGTGCCCGGGGGCCATGCGGTCGAACGCCTTGACCAGGGTGGGCACGTCCTTGCGGGGCTCGATCGTCCCCACGAAGGCGATGAACGGCGGGCGCACGCCGAGGGCGGCCAGGGCGACCGAGTCGGGCACCGCGCCGTCGGGCGGCTGCGGGCGGAAGCGGTCCAGGTCGACGCCGTGGGGGATGACGCGCACCGGGCACGACGCCGGGCACAGGGCGGCGAGGCGGTCGGCGGTGGCCCGGCTGACGCACACCACGGCGTCGGCGTGGCGGGCGGCGACCCGGATGGCCCGGCGGAACAGCACCACCTTGGTGCGCTCGTGCCACTCGGGATGGTCGAAGAACGTCAGGTCGTGGACGGTCACGACGCGGGGCACGCTCGCCGATTCGGGCATCGTGTAGTGGGGCGAGTGGTGGACCCGCACGGGCAGGCCCCGCAGCAGCTTCGGCAGGCGGGCCTGCTCCCACGCCAGGCGGCCGGGCCGGCTCCTCGGGGCGGCGGCGACCACCGTCGCCGTCGGCGACAGCTCCTGCCAGCGCCGGGCGTCGTCGCGGCGGGCGACGAAGGTGAGCGCCACGTCGTCCTGCCGGGACAGGGCGGTGGCCAGGTCGATGGTGTAGCGGCCGGCGCCCGACGGGTTGGCCGGGACGGCGGTGACGTCCAGGGCGACGGGCACGGCGGCGGCGAGGCCGGCGGCCGCCGCGCCGCCGGCGGGGGTGGCTTCGGTCACGCCACCTCCCGCCATGCCTCGACGTGGCGGCCGGCGGCCGCCTTCCATGTGAGCTGGCCGGCCCGCACGGCGCCGGCCGTCACCAGCTCGGCGCGCCGCTCCTCGTCGGTGGCGGCGTCGACCAGCCCTCGGGCGATGGCGTGCTCGTCCAGGGGGTCGACCTCCAGGGCGGCGCCCGCCGTGCTGGGGACGGGGCTCGCCACCACGGGTACGCCGGCGGCCATGGCCTCGACGGCGGGCAGCCCGTAGCCCTCGAACAGCGGGACGTAGGCGACGCAGCGGGCGCCGGCGTACAGGCCGGCCAGCACGCCGTCGTCGACCGCTCCGGCGAGGCGGACGCCCGGGGCGGCGGTGAGCGAGGCGGCGTCGACGCCCCACCCGGTGGGGCCGACCAGCACGAGGGGCCACGGCTCGGGCAGGCGAGGGCGGGCCCGGCCGTACCCGGCCACCAGCCGGGGCAGGTTCTTGCGGGGCTCCAGCGTCCCCACCGAGAGCAGGTACGGGCCCGTGACGCCCAGCCCCTCCAGGGTGCGGGCGGCGCCCGCCGTGTCGGGCGGCGGAAGGTGGTCGCACCCGTACATGGGGTCGAGGACCTCCACGTGCGAGGGCGGGGCGCCGGCGGCGACCACGGCGTCGGCGGTGCCGGCCGTGGGCACCAGCAGCAGGGCGGCGCGCCGGGCGGCGCGAGCCAGGGCGCGGTCGTGCCAACGCCGGCCCCGGGCCGGGAAGGCACCCGGGAGGCGCCGCCAGGCCACGTCGTGGACGGCCACGGCGACGGGCACCGACGACGGCGGCACGGCCAGCGACGGCGCGTGGACCAGGTCGAACCGGCGGCCGGCGACGCCGCCCACGCCCCAGCCCCAGGCCCGGGTCAGCGCCCGCCCGGGCAGGGGCGAGGCGAGCACGGGGAGCCCGAGGGCGGCGACCGGGTCGGGCCGGCCGGGCGACGGCGGGCGTCCCGCCAGCAGGGTGACCTCGGGGTCGCCGTCGAGGGCGGTCACCAGGCTGCGCACGTAGGTGCCGATCCCGCCGGGCGCGGGCCGGCGGAGCTGCTCGGCGGCGACGAGCACGCGCACGGTCAGCGGTCCTCGGCCGCCCGCCGGTACAGGCCGGCCAGCCCGTCGGCGCAGTCCTGCCACGAGAAGCGGGCCGCCTGCTCGAGCCCCCGGGCGACCAGCCCGGCCCGGACCTCGGCGTCGTCGAGCACCAGGGCGAGGGCCTCGGCCAGGGCCACGTGGTCGCCGGCCGGCACCAGACAGGCGGCGTCGCCCAGCACCTCGGGCAGCGCCCCGGCCCTGGTCGCGACCACCGGCACGCCGGCGGCCATCGCCTCCAGCGGCGGCAGGCCGAACCCCTCGTACAGCGACGGGAAGGCGAGCACGGTGGCACCCGACAGGAGGGCGGCGATGCCGGACGGGGCGGCCCATCCCAGGCGCACGACCCGGTCGGCGTGGGCGGCGCGGGCGAGCGCCTGCTCGAACGCGTCCGCCCCCCACCCGTCGGGGCCGGCGACGACCAGGCGCAGCTCGGGGTGGGCGGCGGCCACCGCGTCGAACGCGGCCACCAGGTGGGGGAACCCCTTGCGGGGCTCGATGGTGCCGAGGGCGAGCACGTAGGGACCGTCCACCGGCGGCCCACCGGACGGGGCCGGGCGCTCCGGCACCCCGTGGTGGACCGGCGTCACCCGGTCGGGGTCGGCGCCCAGCAGCTCCACCACCTCGGCGGCGACGAAGGCCGACGGCGTGTGCACCCGGGCGCCCCGGCCCAGGGCCCGGCGCACGAGGGTGGGGAACAGGGCGGTCGAGCGGCGGGCCAGCTCGGGGAACCGCACCGGGGTGAGGTCGTGCACGGTGACGACCTGGCCGGCCCGGCGGGTGGGCGGCACCACGAAGTTCGTGCCGTGCACGACGTCCACCGGACCCGTCCACCACTCGGCGGGCGGCTGGTCGGCCCGCGCCCAGGCCCGGAGCAGCGGCCCGGCCGCCATGGGCCGGGTGAGGGGGCGGACCGACTGGGGCAGGGCGGCGGCCAGGCCGTTGCGGGCCCGCAGCGAGAGGGCGTAGCCGGAGAGCTCGAGGCCCGGATCGCTGCCGAGGGCGCCCAGGGCGCCGGCGACGAAGGCGCCGATGCCGGTGCGCTCGCCGAGCATGGGCGTGGCGTCGACGGCGACCCGCAGGACGTTCACCCGGACGAGCCTACGGGCCACGCCCCACCACCCCCGGGACCAGGCCGCCCGCCGGCCAGTCAACAACGAAACAAACGTCCGCCGCGTCGGCAGCCGGCAGGGCCCGTGGCCGCACCCGCCGCCGCAGGCGGCCTCTGCGGCTGCGGACCACGGAGAAGGCACAGGGCGGAGGCGGGCGAGCTCCGCTCGCCCGCCGGAGCACGACCAAACTCGACCGAGTGGAGTGAGCGGAGCGAACGAAGGAGGTCGACGATCTAGCGTGGCCGCGTGGCCCCATCCCCGAGCGAGGCGGGCGCGGGGGGCGGCCCGTGCTGACCGCCCTGGCCGGCGGGGTGGGCGCCGCCCGCATGCTGCGCGGCCTGGCCGGCGTCGTCCCCCCGTCGGACATCACGGCGGTGGTGAACACGGCGGACGACGTGATCCTCCACGGGCTGCACGTCAGCCCCGACCTCGACACCGTCGTCTACACGCTGGGCGGCGCCAACGACGAGGAGCGGGGCTGGGGCCTGGCGGGCGAGTCGTGGACGACCATGGAGGCGCTCGAGCGCTACGGCGGGGAGACGTGGTTCCGCCTTGGCGACCGCGACCTGGCGACCCACCTCTACCGCACCCAACGGCTGGCCCAGCAGGCGACGCTGTCGGAGGTGACGGCCGAGATCGCCGCCGCCTGGGGCGTCGCCGTACGGGTGCTGCCCATGAGCGACGAGCGCGTAGAGACCCGCATCACCGTGGCCGGCCCGCGCGACGGCACGTCGGAGGAGATCGGGTTCCAGGAGTGGTTCGTGGGCCGCCGCCACGGCGAGGCCGTCGAGCCCGTCGAGTCCGTGCGATTCGAGGGCGCCGACGAGTCGGCGCCCGCCGCCGGCGTCCTCGCCGCCGTCGCCGCCGCCGACGTGGTCGTGATCTGCCCGTCGAACCCGATCGTGTCCATCGCCCCCGTGCTCGCCGTGCCGGGGGTGGCCGATGCCGTGCGGGCCCGGCGCCACGACGTGGTGGCCGTCAGCCCCATCGTGGCCGGCGCCGCCCTGCGGGGACCGGCCGACCGGCTCCTGGCCGACCTGGGCCACGAGGTCTCGGTGGTCGGCGTGGCCCGGCTGTACGCGCCGTACGCCGCCCGCCTCGTCGTCGACGACGCCGACGCCGCCCTGGCGCCCGCCGTGGAGGCCGAGGGGATCCGCTGCGTGGTGGCGCCGACGGTGATGAAGGGCCCGGCCGAGGCGGCCGCCCTCGCCCGCGTCGTCGTGGGCGGGTGAGCAAGCGCCGGTGACCCGGCCCCTCACGGTCCTGCCGGTGACGGGCGTCCCCGAGGTGCGGCCGGGCGACGTGCTCGCCGACCTGCTGGCCGCCGCCGTGGAGCTCGAGGACGGCGACGTGGTCGTCGTCACCCAGAAGGTCGTCTCCAAGGCCGAGGGCCGCCTCGTGCGCCTCGGCGCCGAGGCGGGGGCGGCGGCGGCCAGGGAGGTCGTCGAGCGGGAGTCGGTGCGGGTGCTGCGCCGGCGGGGCGACCTGGTCATCAGCGAGACGGTCCACGGCTTCGTCTGCGCCAACGCCGGGGTCGACCGGTCGAACGTCGAGGCGGGGACGGCGGCCCTGCTCCCGGTGGACCCCGACCGCTCGGCCCGCCGCATCCGCGACGGGCTGCTCGGGCGGGCCGGTGTGCGGGTGGGCGTGATCGTGTCCGACACCTTCGGGCGACCGTGGCGCCGCGGGCTCACCGACGTCGCCATCGGGGCCGCCGGGGTGGCCGCCGTGGTCGACCTGCGGGGAACGACCGACGCCGCCGGGCGCGAGCTCGTGGTGACCGAGGTGTGCGTGGCGGACGAGCTGGCATCGGCGGCCGAGCTGGTCATGGGAAAGGCGGCGGGCATCCCCGCCGCCGTCGTGCGGGGCGTGGACGCCGCCTGGCTGCGGGAGTCCTCGGTGCGCACCGAGGTCGTGCGCCCCCCGTCGGAGGACCTGTTCCGCTGACTCGCTGGCGCTGAACCGTCCGTCAGGCCGGCGGCCGGCGGCGGAACCAGTCCAGGGTGGCGGCGCAGCCCTCGTCGATCGACGTCCACGGCTTCCAGCCGAGGTGGATGCCGGCCCGTCCCGCATCCAGCGCGTTGCGGAGCAGCTCACCCGGGCGCGGCGGCGCGTAGGTCGCCGGCTCGCCGACGCCGGCGGCACGCGCCAGCGTGTCGTAGAGCTCGTTCACCGACGTCTCCACCCCGGTGCCGATGTTCACCAGGAGCCCCCCGGCCCGGTCCGCCGCCCGGACGAAGGCATCCACCACGTCGTCCACGAAGACGAAGTCGCGCGTCTGGTCGCCGTCGCCGAAGATCGTGCACCCCTCTCCCGCCAGCAGTCGGGAGGCGAAGATGGCGACCACGCCCGCCTCCCCGTAGGGGTCCTGGCGGGGCCCGTAGACGTTGGCCAGGGCGAGGGCCGTGAACTCGAGGTCGTGCAGCTCGCGATAGGCGGCCAGGTAGTCGCCGGCCGCCTTCTTGGCGACCCCGTAGGGCGACTCCGGCCGCTGGGGGTGCGACTCGCGGGTCGGCAGGTCTTCGGGGCCCACGGTGCCGTAGATCGTCCCGCCGCTGGAGGCGAACACCACCTTGCGGGCGCCGGCCCGGCGGGCGCCCTCCAGCACCTTGATGGTGCCCAGGACGTTCACCTCGGCGTCGAAGGCGGGGCGGGCGACGGACACCCGGACGTCGGCCTGGGCGGCCAGGTGGAACACCACGTCCGGCCGCCGCCGGGCGATCAGCTCGGTGACCTGGTCGGAGCGGACGTCGAGGCGGTGGAACGTGAAGTCGAAGGCCGGGTCCGACCGGGCGTCGGCCAGGTTGGCGAACGAGCCCGTGGACAGGTCGTCCACCACGTCGACGGCGTGGCCCTCGGCTAGGAGGCGGTCGACCAGGGTGGAGCCGATGAACCCCGCCCCCCCGGTGACGAGCGCCCTCATGGCCCGGCGCGGCGGGCACCGTCCAGCCGGGAGCCCCCGTCGACGTGCGCACCCTCACCGATCACCGACAGTCCCACCACCTCGGCGCCGGCGCCCACCACCGCACCGGGGCCGACGATCGACCGCCGCACGACGGCGCCCGGGCGTACGACGGCGCCCGGCAGCAGCACCGACTCCTCCACGGTGGCCGCCTCCACCCGCGAGCCGGCGCCGACCACCGAGCGGTGGACGGTGGAGCCCTTCCCCACGAAGGCGGCGTCGCCGACCAGCGAGCCCGGGCCCACGTCGGCGTCCACGACCGGCCCGCCCAGCACCCAGGCCCCGGAGCCGGTCCGGCGGGCACCGGCCGCCGGTGGGACGTCCCCGTCGCCGGCGAAGTGGAGGTTGGCCCCCAGGTACAGCTCGGGCGTGCCCGTGTCCGTCCAGTAGGAGTCCGAGGCCATGGCGAACAGGGCGCCCTGCGCCGCCATGGCAGGGAACGTCTCCCGCTCGATGTTCACCCGCCGGCCGTCGGGGATGCGGTCCACCACGTCGGCCTCGAGGACGTAGAAGCCGGCGTTGACCAGGTTGGTGGGCGCCTCGTCCCTCGGCGGCTTCTCCACGAACGCCGTCACGCGGCCCTTGTCGTCGGTGGGGACGACGCCGAACGACGACGGGTCGTCCACCGGGGTGAGGGCGATGGTGCCCTCCCCGCCCGACGACCGGTGGAAGTCGGCCAGGGCGCCCAGGTCGACGGCGGAGAGCACGTCGCCGTTCACCACCACGAACGTCCCGTCCACTCCGGCGTGGCGGGCGGCGAAGCGGATGGCGCCGGCCGTGTCGAGGGGCTCGGGCTCGACGGCGTAGTCCAGGTGGAACCCGGCGCAGCGGTCGTCCGGGAAGGCGGCCAGGAAGGCGTCGGGCCGGTAGCCCATCGACAGCGTGACCGAGTCGATGCCGTGGGCCCGGAGGTGGGCCAGGACCCGCTCGATCATCGCCACCTCGGCGACCGGGAGCATCTGCTTGGGCACGCTGAGGGTGAGGGGGCGCAGGCGCGTCCCCTGGCCGCCGACGAGGACGAGGGCCCTCACGGCGAGGGGCTGGGCGTCGAGGCGGCGGTGGTGGCGGTGGTGGTGTCCGTGCCGGCCGGGGCCGGGGAAGCGGTGGTGGTGTCGGTGCCCGCGGGCGCCGACGTGGCCGTGGTGGTCTCCGTGCCGGCGGGGACGGTGGTCGACGCCTCGGGGTTCGACACGGGCGACACGTCGCTCAGGTTGTCGAGCCCGCTCTTCGACGGCGGGTCCTCGGGGATGTCGGCATCGGGTGGCGCGAAGGCGATCACCAGCACGTCGCGGTCGCGCAGGCGCAGCTTCTTGGGGTCGCCGGTGCGCTCGGCGCCGTTGAGGAGGACCTGGAGCTCGCCCTTCTCGTCCTGGCCCTCGCACGTGTCGCCGTTCTCGTAGCGCGTGCCGCCGGGCACCTCGATGAAGTCTTTGCCCACCTCGAGCCCGACGGTGTCGGCGAACACCCCGAAGGTGGCGTTCCGCCCGGACACCGCCCGCGTGAAGGGGTGGATGTGGATGATGCCGTCGTTGTGGGTGTGGATGCCGCTGGGGTCCCGGTCGCTCTGGATGGCGGGGACGAACTCGTCGCAGATGTAGATCCCGTAGGCGGCGTGCCAGTGGTCGCCCGGGAAGTTCTTGCTCTGGGCGGGCGGGCGCGGCTTCTCCGACTTGAGCGGGTTGGACGCCGCCTGGCGCTCGTTCCGGCTGGTGAAGATGGTGAGGCTGCCCGCCAGCACCACGACGCTCATGGCGCCGTACCACCCCCAGGGCCGAGCGCCGCGGGCGGTGCGCCCTCCCCCGGTGCTGGCGGCGCGCGCCACCTTCTTGTTGCTCGAAGCCTTTCCCATGAGGTCGAAGCTACCGTGCCCGCAGGCTCTCCACGGAGCGACGGGCGCAGGCCAGCGCCGCCCGGACCGCCAGCCCGGCCGCGACGACCGGCACCAGGGCGGCCCTGGCCCCCGTCGTCGTGCGCCGGTAGAAGCGGAGGAGCGACCGGTGGTGCTCCACGATCATGCGGTACGGGGCCAGGTCGCTGGAGACGCCCTGGACGTGCACCACCCGGGCCGAGGGCTCGAAGGCGACCTTCCACCCGGCCCGGTGGGCGCGCCAGCACAGGTCCACGTCCTCGGCGTACATGAAGTACGACTCGTCGAAGCCGCCGACCTCCTCCCACGCCGTCCGGCGGACGAGGAAGCAGGCTCCCGAGACCCAGTCGACGGCCGCCGGCCGGCTGCGGTCGGCGTCCAGCATCCGGTAGCGGCGGGTGAACCGGTTGCCGGGCGCCACCATCCCGAGGAAGGCGTGGCCGACCGCCACGCCCAGGTCCGGGAACGTCCGCGGCGTCGGGTACACGGTCCCGTCCAGGTTCTCCACCAGGGGGCCGACGAGGGCGACGGCGGGGTCGGCGGCGAGGGCGTCGGCCATCGCCTTCACCGAGCCCGGCTCCACGACCACGTCGGAGTTGCAGACGAGGAGGAGCTCGCCGGAGGCGACCGCCGCCCCCCGGTTGGCCGCCGTCCCGTAGCCGACGTTGCCCCCCGTGGCCACGATGCGGGCGTCGGGGTCGGACGACGCCAGCGCCCACGTGGAAGCGTCGGCCGAGTCGTTGTCGGCCACCACCACGTCGTCCACGCCCTCGGCCCGCAGGCTGCGCACGCACTCCAGCAGGTGCTCCCGCGCGTTGAAGTTCACGACCACGGCACTCACGGACACGGCGCTCACGGACTGCGAGTGGCCGGCGCTCAACCCGGCCGACCGGAGCGGGCGAAGCGGTACCGGACCAGCGCCAGCAGCGCCCGCCAGGTGTCCCGCCGCTCGTACTTCCGGCCCTCGCCGTCCTCCCGGCCCACGAACGAGATCGGCACCTCGTAGATGCGCACCCCGGCCCGCAGGAGCTTCGCCGTCACCTCGGGCTCGAACTCGAAGCGCTCGGACTCGATGGTGATCCCGTCCAGCACCCTGCGGTCGAACAGCTTGTAGCAGGTCTCCAGGTCGGAAAGGTTCG
Organism: Acidimicrobiales bacterium; assembly: GCA_035540975.1. Taxonomy (NCBI): domain Bacteria; kingdom Bacillati; phylum Actinomycetota; class Acidimicrobiia; order Acidimicrobiales; species Acidimicrobiales bacterium. The sequence goes on along the minus strand of DATLFN010000088.1, from coordinate 38,425 downwards.
TGTTGTAGAGGATGTCGGTGGCCAGCGAGAGGAAGCGGTTGCCGAGGTGGGTGGTGTAGCTCGTGGTGCGCCGGGCGCCGAGGAAGCGGCTCCCGTAGACCACCTGGGCCCGGCCCCGCAGCAGCGGGGCCAGCAAGGCCGGCCAGTCCTCGGGGTCGTACTCCAGGTCGGCGTCCTGGATGAGCACGACGTCGCCCCGGGCCCTGGCCAGCGCGGTGCGGATGCAGGCCGCCTTGCCCCGGTTGGCGTCGTGGCTGAGCACCAGCACGGTGGAGTCCTCGATGGCCGAGAGGACCTTGTCGGTCCCGTCGGTGGAGCCGTCGTCCACGACCACGATCTCCAGGTCGAGGTCGCCCGGCAGCTCGACGCGGCGCATGCGGCGGAGGATCTCGCCCACCGTCGCGCGCTCGTTGTACACGGGGACCAGGACGGAGAGGCGCTTGTACGGCGGGGGGGCCGTGCCGGGGCCCGACGCCCGGTCAGCGGCCACCGGCGACCAGCTCCCGGAAGTACTCGGCCGTGCGCACCAGGCCGGAGCGCAGGTCGACCTCGGGCTCCCAGCCGAACAGGCTGCGGGCCAGGGAGATGTCGGGCCGGCGGCGGGCCGGGTCGTCGACGGGCAGCGGCTCGAACACGATCTCCGAGGTCGACCCGGTGACCTCCACGGCCAGCTGGGCGAGCTGGAGCACGGTGTACTCGCCCGGGTTGCCCACGTTGACGGGGCCGACGTGGTCGGAGCCCAGGAGCCCGAGGAAGCCGCGCACCTCGTCGTCGACGAAGCAGAAGCTCCGGGTCTGCGACCCGTCGCCGTACACGGTGAGAGGCTTGCCCAGCAGCGCCTGGACGAGGAAGTTCGACACCGCCCGCCCGTCGTCGGGCCGCATGCGGGGCCCGTAGGTGTTGAAGATGCGGACGATGCGCACGTCCACGCCGTGGTAGCGGTGGTACGCCATCGTCATCGCCTCGGCGAACCGCTTGGCCTCGTCGTAGACGCCGCGCGGGCCGATCGGGTTGACGTTGCCCCAGTAGTCCTCGGGCTGCGGATGGACGAGAGGATCGCCGTAGACCTCACTGGTCGAGGCGAGGAAGAAGCGGGCGCCCTTGTCCTTGGCCAGGCCGAGGAGGTGGTGCGTGCCGCGACTGCCGACCTTGAGGATCTGGATGGGCATGCGCTCGAAGTCGGCCGGCGAGGCGGGGCTGGCGAAGTGGAGGACGGCGTCCACCGGCCCGGCCACGTGCACGAACTCCGAGACGTTGTGGTGCAGGAACGTGAAGCGCTCGTGCCCGAAGAGGTGATCGAGGTTGGCGAGGCGGCCGGTGAGCAGGTTGTCCACGCCCACCACCTCGTCGCCCCGCTCGACCAGGCGGTCGCACAGGTGCGAGCCCAGGAAGCCGGCGGCGCCGGCCACCACCACCCTCACCGGCCCATGCCCTCGTAGGCGAACCCCTTGCGGCGCGCCACCGCCGGGTCGATGAGGTTCCGGGCGTCCACCAGGCGGGCGTGCGCCATCACGTCGCGGACCTTGTCGAGGTCCAGCCACCGGAAGTCGTCCCACTCGGTGAGCACGACGAGCACCTCGGCGTCCTCGCAGGCGGCGTAGGGGTCCGGGACCCTGGTGATGTCGTCGAGCCCGGCGGGCGCGGCCGCCGGGTCGTAGGCCCGCACCGTCGCGCCTCGCGCCTGGAGGCGGCGGATGACGTCGAGGGCGGGCGAGTCGCGGGTGTCGTCGGTACGGGCCTTGAAGGTGAGCCCCCACGCGGCGACGTTGGCACCGTCCAGCGAGCCGCCCACCATCCGCTCGACCTTCGACACGACACGCTCGCGCTGCTGGTCGTTGACCCCGACGACGCCCCGCAGGAGGCTGAAGTCGTAGCCGGCGTCGTCGCCGATGCGGATGAGCGCCCTGGTGTCCTTGGGGAAGCACGAGCCGCCCCAGCCGGGCCCCGGCTTGAGGAACTCGAAACCGATGCGCTTGTCGTACCCCATGCCGAGCACGACCTCGCGGACGTCGGCGCCCACCGCCTCGCACAGGTTGGCGACGGCGTTGACGAACGACACCTTGGTGGCCAGGAAGGCGTTCGACGCGTACTTGATCGTCTCGGCCGACGCCGGGTCGGTGACGATGAGCGGCGCCTCCAGGCGCTCGAACAGCGACGCCACCCGCATGGCGGCGCGGTGGTCGACGCTGCCGATGACGATCCGGTCGGGGTGCAGGCAGTCGTGCACGGCCGAGCCCTCACGGAGGAACTCCGGGTTCGACACCACCGACACGTCGTCGCGCCCGAGGGCCTGCTCGACGACCAGCGTCGACCCGACGGGGACGGTCGACTTGTTGACGACCACGGCGTCGGTGGCCAGCAACGGCCCGATCTGGCGGGCCGCCGACTGCACGTAGCTCATGTCGGCCGACCCGTCGTCGCCCTGGGGCGTGGGTACGCACAGGAAGACGAACTCGGCGTCGGGCACCGCCTGGTGGGCCCCCAGCACGAACGACAGGCGACGCCCGTCCAGCCCCTCGCGCACCAGTTCCTCCAGACCCGCCTCGAAGATGGGGATCTCGCCCCGGTTGAGGCGCTCCACCTTCTCGGGGACCACGTCGGCGCACACGACGTCGTGGCCCAGGTGGGCGAGGTAGGCACCGGTCGTCAGCCCCACGTAGCCGGTGCCGACCACCGCGACCCGGCTCACGACCGGCCTCCCGGGGCCCCGGGGGCCGGCACGGCGGCGCTCACGGGGCGGCGGGGGCGGCGGTCGCCGCCCGCCGCCCGGTGAGCTCGGCGACCAGGCGGTCCAGCGACTCGCGGTAGTGCGGGAGCAGGGGCAGGCCGGCCAGGCGCAGGGCGGCGTTGTCGAGCACCGACCAGGCGGGCCGGGGTGCGGGACGGGCCGGGCGGAGATCGGCGGTGGCGATGGGACGGACCACGTCGGGGTCCCCGCCGGCGGCGGCGATGATGTCCCGGGCGAACTCGAACCACGTGGTCCGGCCCTCATTGGTGACGTGGAACACGCCGGGCAGGCGGGCCACGGTGAGGCGGGCGACGGCGGTGGCCAGGTCGTCGGCGAAGGTCGGGCAGCCGTGCTGGTCGTCGACCACGGCGAGGCCCTCGGGGGGCGGCGCCGACGCCGCCCGCAGCATCGTCTTCACGAAGTTCCTCCCGTGCCGGCCGCACACCCACGACGTGCGGACGATCGTCGAGCCCGGGTCGAGCTCGTGCTCGCCACCGAGCTTGGACCGCCCGTACACCGAGATCGGCCCGGTGGCGTCCCACTCGTCGTAGGGCCGCCCGCTGTCGCCCGGGAAGACGTAGTCGGTCGACACGTAGACGACGCGGGCGCCGACGATGCGCGCCGCCTCGGCCACGTGGCGGGTCCCGAAGGCGTTGACCAGGAACGCCCGGTCGGGATCCTGCTCGCACCCGTCGACGTCGGTCCACGCCGCCGCGTGCACGACCACGTCGGGCGCCATCGACGTGATGCCCTGCAGCACCGAGTCCCGCGACGCCAGGTCGAAGTCCGCCTGGTCGGGCGCCACGACGCGGTGGCCGGCGAAGGCCGAGACCACCTCGGAACCGAGCTGCCCCGAACCCCCGGTCACGAACACCCTCACGAGCAGCCCCGAGGCGCCAGGCCCGCCAGCGCAGCCGGCGCGGTCGCCAGCGCAGCCGGCGCGGTCGCCAGGCCCGCCGGCACGGTCGCCAGGCCCGCCGGCTCGGTCGCCAGGGCCGCCGGCTCGGTCGCCAGGGCCGCCGGCCACGCACGCCGCCGCAGGCGGCCCCGATGGCCGGCGGCCACGCGGGCCGGCCCAGCCGGCCCGCCGACGAGTCGTCGAGCGGAGGCCGGCCGGCTCCGCCGGCCGGCCGGAGCACGGTCAGCTCCTCCGAGCGGAGCGCAGCGAGCGAGGAGGATCATTTCAACGGCTCCCACCACCAGCGGTTGTCGCGGTACCAGTCGACGGTGGCGGCCAGGGCCTCGTCCAGCCTCCGGGACGGCTCCCAGCCCAGGCGCCGCACCTTGGAGCAGTCCACCGAGTACCGGCGGTCGTGGCCGAGCCGGTCGGGCACGTAGCTCACCATCGACTCGTCGGCGCCCAGCAGGGCGAGGATCATGTCGACCAACGCCCGGTTGGGGACCTCGTTCCCGCCGCCCACGTTGTAGATCTCCCCTGGCTGCCCCTCTCGGAGCACCAGGTCGACGGCGGCGCAGTTGTCGTCCACGTGGCACCAGTCCCGCACGTTCATGCCGTCGCCGTAGAGGGGCACGGGCCGGCCGTCCAGCAGGTTGGTGACGAAGAGCGGGATGACCTTCTCGGGGTACTGGTAGGGCCCGAAGTTGTTCGACGACCGGGTGACCATCACGGGCACCCCGTAGGTGGTGAAGTACGAGAGGGCGATCAGGTCGGAGCCGGCCTTGGAGGCGCTGTACGGCGAGCGGGGCGCGAGGGGGTCGGACTCCAGCGACGACCCCGTCTCCACCGAGCCGTAGACCTCGTCGGTGGAGATGTGCAGCACCCGCTCGGTCCCGAGGCGGCGGGCCACGTCCACCACCACGTTGGTGCCCTGGCAGTTGGTGTGCACGAACTCGTCGGGGCTCACGATGGAGCGGTCGACGTGGCTCTCCGCCGCGAAGTGGACCACCGCGTCGTGCCCGGCCATGGCCTGCTCGACCGCCTCCCGGTCGCCCACGTCGCCCTTGACGAACCGGTAGCGGGGGTCGTCGTCGAGGTCGGCCAGGGTGGCCAGGTTGCCGGCGTAGGTCAGCAGGTCGAAGACGGTGACCTCGTCGTCGCTGGTGGCCAGGACGTGGCGGACGTAGTTCGACCCGATGAACCCGGCTCCGCCGGTGACGAGCAGCTTCACAGGAGGAGGCTACCGGCTCAGCCCAGGTCGACCACGCTGTGGTCGCCCAGCACCAGCCGGTTGGCACGGGGCCGCTCGGCGCTGCGGGTGACCTCCACCGAGCGGCCGATCAGGGAGTCGATGAGGCGGCCCGCCTCCACGATCCGGCTGTGCTCCAGCACCACCGAGTGCTCGACCTCCGACCCGTCCACCAGGCAGTCGTGGTACACGGCGGTGAAGGGGCCGATGTAGGAGTCCACGATGCGGGTGCCCTCGCCGATGATGGCCGGGCCCCGCACCGTCGACCGGACGACCTCGGCTCCCGGCTGCACGACGACCCGACCGTCGATCCGGCTGTCCTCGTCGACCGAGCCGGCGATGCTCCGGTCCAGCGTCTCCAGGATGAGGCGGTTGGCCTCCAGCAGCGGCGTCAGCTTGCCGGTGTCGATCCACCAGCCGTCGAGCACCTGGGCCCGCACCCGGTGGCCCCGGTCGACCAGCGTCTGGATGGCGTCGGTGATCTCCAGCTCGCCGCGGGCCGACGGCCCGATGGCCCGCACCGCGTCGTGGATCGAGGCGTCGAACAGGTAGATCCCCACCAGGGCGAGGTCCGAGGGCGGCTCGGCCGGCTTCTCCACCAGCCGCACCACCTCGCCCCTGGCGTCCAGCTCGGCCACCCCGAAGCGCTGCGGGTCGGGGACCTTGCACAGGAGGATCTGGGCGGCGACGTCCTCCCGGTCCTCCTCGAAGTGGTCCACGAACTCCTTCAACCCCTGCTGGAGCAGGTTGTCGCCCAGGTACATGACGAAGTCGTCGTCGCCCAGGAAGTCGCGGGCGATGAGGACGCAGTGGGCCAGTCCCAGCGGGGCGTCCTGCGGCAGGTAGGTGACGTCCAGGCCCCAGCGCGAGCCGTCGCCGACGGCCGCCTTGATCTCGTCGCCGGTGTCGCCGATCACGATGCCGATCTCGTTGATGCCGGCGGCGGCCATGTCCTCCAGGCCGTAGAACAGGATGGGCTTGTTGGCGACCGGGACGAGCTGCTTGGCGCTGGTGTAGGTGATGGGCCGGAGCCGGGTGCCGGCGCCGCCCGACAGGATCAGGCCCTTCACGTCGTGCTCCTCGATGTGCTCAGCACGCCGGCTCGGCCGGCGCGGGCGCCGCCGTGGTGGCGGCGGTCGGGGCGGCGGTCGTGGGGGCGGTGGCCGCCGGTGCGGCGCCCGGGGCCTCCCGGATGCCCTGGAAGCCGCCGCCGGTGACCAGCACCAGGTCGCCGCCCCGCAGCGCCGTGTCCTCGGTCAGCTGGGTGGGGCCCTCCACGTAGGCCTGGAGCAGCTGGGCCTTGGGGAGCTGGCCCTTGGCGTAGCGGATCGCGGTGCGCGGGTAGCCGAACCGGTCGGCGTCGCCGGTGGCCGCCACCGAGAAGTCGGCCTCCCGCAGCGCCGCTGCCGTCGTCCCCGCCTGCCCGCCCGTTCCCGTCCCGTTGAGGACCCGGACGCTGACCGTGCCGGCGAGGACCTTGGGCGGCGGGCCGGCCGGCTGCACCGGATCGGCGCGGCCGACGAACCGGTCGATGATCTCGCCGGCCTCCGGCTGCTTGAGCTTGAGCACGGCGGCGCCGCCCTCACGGGTCTGGACGGTGGGCAGGGGGAGCATCTCGACGGCGTCGGCCTCCAGCGAGCGGAAGCGCTTGGCCAGGCGGAGCATGTCCTTGGTGGAGAACGCCTTGTCGATCTTCACGTTCGGCACCGCGCTGTTGATGATCGAGTTCAGCTTCACCGGGTTGCGGCCCACCTGCGAGGCCTTGCCGATGACCCGGCGGATGAAGGTCTGCTGGCGCTCGATGCGGCCGATGTCGGCCGTGGGGTCGACCCGCCACCTGCCGCCGTCCTGGTACTGGTAGTTCCGGCTGCGCACGAAGGCGAGGGCGCGGTCGCCGTCGAGATGGACGCACCCGGGCTCGGCGATGTCGAGGCCCGAGACGGTGTCCCGCACGGGCGACGGGAAGTACATCTCCACCCCGCCGATGGCGTCCACGATCCCCCGGAACCCGTTGAAGTCGACCTGGGCGTAGTGATCGATCTCGATGCCCAGCTGGTCGCGCAGGGTGGCGATGAGCACCTCGGGGCCCTGGGCGAAGGCAGTGTTGATGCGCCGCGGGCCGGCGTCCTCGCTGCCCGCGATGGGGACGGAGAGGTCCCGGGGGATGGACATGAGCCGGGCCTTCTCGGCGTCGGGGTCGACGTGGAGGATGATGATGGTGTCGCTGCGCTGGCTGCCGACCTGCCCCTCGGTGCCGAACTGCTCGCGTTCCTCGGGCGAGATCTCGGCCCGGCTGTCGGAACCCACCAGCAGGACGTTCATGGGCCGGCCGGGGTCGTCGTCGCCGCAGTTGCGCAGGACGTCGCAGGCGAAGTCGATCTTGTCGACCTTGCCGAACTGCCAGCGGAGGTAGGCGTAGGTGACGCCGGTGACGACCAGGCAGACGGCGACGAGGACGTTGGCGCCGATCAGCAGCCGGCGGGGCCACCGGCGCGGTCGTACCTCGCCCGGTTCGATGACCACGGCGGCCGAGGCTAGCAGCGGCCCCTCTCGGGACTCATGTCACCGGCAACCCGAGCGAGCGGCTGATGACCAGCCGCTGCACCTCGCTCGTCCCCTCGCCGATCTCGAGCACCTTGGCGTCGCGGTAGAAGCGGCTGACCGGCGTCTCGTCCATGAACCCGTAGCCGCCGAACACCTGCGTCGCCTCCCGGGTGGCGGTGACGGCCGCCTCGGTGGCGTACAGCTTGGCGATGGCCGCCTCCCGCTTGAACGGCCGGCCCGTGTCCCGCAGCCACGCCGCCCGGTAGGTGAGGAGGCGGGCGGCGTCGGCGGCCACCGCCAGGTCGGCGCACTTGAAGGCGATGGCCTGGTTGGCCCCTATGGGCCGGCCGAAGGCGGAGCGGTCCTTGGCGTAGGCCGTGCTGGCCGCCAGGCACGCCTCGATCACCCCGAGGGCGAGGGCGGCCAGCGCCACCCGGCCCTCGTCGAGCACGGCGAGGAACTCGGCCATGCCCCGGCCCCGCTCCCCGAGGAGGTTCCCGGCCGGCACGCGGCAGTCGGTGAAGACCAGGCCGTGGGTGTCGGAGGCGTGCCAACCCATCTTCCGGTACGCCGGCTGGACGTCGAGACCGGGCGTCCCGGCGGGCACGAGGATGGTGGACACCTCGCCCGGGCCCGTGCGGGCCGTCACGTTGACCAGCGCCGTGATCGGCGTCCCCGAGTTGGTGATGAACGCCTTCTCGCCGTTGACGACCCAGTCGCCGCCGTCGAGGTCGGCGCGCGTGCGCACCGCGCCGGCGTCGCTCCCCGCCTCGGGCTCGGTCAGGCCGAAGGCGGCCAGCGAGCGGCCCGCGCACAGGTCGGGGAGCCAGCGCCGCCGCTGCTCCTCGGAGCCGAACCGGAAGATGGGCGTGGCGCCCAGGCCGACGGCCGCCTCCAGGGTGACGGCGAGGGACTGGTCGACGCGCGCCACCTCCTCGACGGCGACGCACAGGGTGGTCAGGTCGGCGCCGGACCCGCCGTACTCCTCGGGGAAGGGCAGGCCGAACAGCCCGAGGTCGCCCATGGCCCGCACCGTGCCCACCGGGAAGACGTGGTCCCGGTCCCAGGCCTCGGCGTGCGGGGCGATCTCGGCGGCGGCGAAGTCGCGCACCACCGTCCGGAACTGCTCCTGCTCGGGCGACAGCTCGAAGTCCACGGCGTCCTCCTGGGGCGCCGATCGTAGGCTCCGCCCGTGCCCGGACCCGCGCCGCTCGCCGTGGTCGGCGGCCGGCTGGCCACGGGGCTGGTGGACGTCACCTCCGACCTGTCGGCCCTGGACGGGCCGGGGTTCTGGGCGGTGGTGCTCCCCTTCGACGGCCCGCCCGTGTGCGCCCGCTTCTCGCGGGTCCGGCCGGCCACGCCCTGGCCGGGCCGGCCCTGGGTGGGGCCGCCCCGCTCGTCGTGGCGGTCCAGCCTCGACCGCACGGCGTTCTGCGCCGGCGTGGCCGCCGTCCGGGCGGCGATCGCCGAGGGCGACGTGTACCAGGTCAACCTCACCCGCCGGCTGTCGGCGCCCGCCCCGGCCGACGCCGACGTCGCCGCCCTGGGCGCGGCGCTGGCCACCGGCAACCCGGCGCCCTACTCGGCGGTGGTGCGCCTCCCGGCCCTCGGCCTGCACGTCGCCTCGGCGTCGCCCGAGCGCTTCCTCCGCCGGGCCGGCCGGGTGGTGGAGTCGTCGCCGATCAAGGGGACGGCGGCCACGGCCGACGGGTTCCTCGCCAAGGACCGGGCCGAGAACGTCATGATCGTCGACCTGGTGCGCAACGACCTCGGCCGCGTCTGCGAATACGGGTCGGTGGAGGTGACCGGGCTGTGCGAGGTGGAGCCGCACCCGGGCCTGTTCCACCTGGTGTCGACGGTGCGGGGGCGGCTGCGGGCCGACGCCGGGTGGCCCGAGCTGGTCGGCGCCACCTTCCCGCCCGGGTCGGTCACCGGCGCCCCCAAGCTGGCGGCCATGGCGACGATCCACAAGCTCGAGCCCGTCCCCCGGGGGCCGTACTGCGGCGCCGTCGGGTGGGTGGACGGCGACGCCGGGCGGGGCGACCTCAACGTCGCCATCCGCACGCTGTGGATCGAGGCGGGCGAGGTCCACCTGGGGACGGGCGGCGGCATCACGTGGGACTCGACGGAGGAGGGCGAGTGGGAGGAGACCGAGCTCAAGGCCCGGCGGCTGCTGGCGGTGGCGTCCTCGTGAAGGTCTGGATGAACGGCTCGCTGGTCGACGCCCGCTCGGCGTGCGTCTCGGTGTCCGACCACGGGCTCACCGTGGGCGACGGCGTGTTCGAGACGCTCAAGACGTACGGGGGCCGCCCGTTCGCCGTCCGCCGTCACCTGGCGCGGCTGGCGGCGTCGGCGGCGGGGATGGGGCTGGTGGCGCCGCCGGCGGGGGTGCTGCGGGAGGCGCTGGACGCGGTCGCCGCCGCCAACGGCCTGGGCGACGCCGCCCTGCGGATCACGCTCACCGGCGGGCCCGGGCCCATGGGGTCGGCCCGCGGCTCGGCTGGGCCGACGGTGCTGGTGGTGCCCGGGGCACTGCCGGCGTGGCCGCCGTCGGTGCAGGTCGCCGTCGTACCGTGGCCCCGCAACGAGCGGGGGGCGCTCGCCGGCCTGAAGACGACGTCGTACGGCGAGAACGTGGTCGCCGTCGAGTGGGCCCGCCGGCGGGGGGCGTCGGAGGCGATCTTCGCCAACCTGGCCGGCAGCCTGTGCGAGGGGACGGGGTCGAACGTGGTGCTCGGGGTGGGCGGCCGGCTGGTGACGCCGCCGCTGTCCGCCGGGTGCCTGGCCGGCGTCACCCGCGCCCTCGTGATCGAGGCGTGCGGGGCGGCCGAGGAGGACGTGCCCGTATCGGCCCTGGCCGAGGCGGACGAGGCCTTCCTCACGTCCACCACGCGCGAGGTGCAGCCCATCTCCGCCGTCGACGGCCGCCCCCTGCCGTCGTGCCCCGGTCCCCTCACGTCGGCCGCGGCCGCCGCCCTCACCGCCATCGTCGGGACCGACCTCGACCCCTGAGCCCCCGGGCCCGTCGTTCTCTGGACCGAAACCGCCGCTATGCGGTGCGTAGCGTCCGGAGAACGCGGCGGATGTCGGTGCCGACGATCGCCGGGCGGCGGACGACGTCGGGCCACGTGAACCGCAGCACCGTCCAGCCCAGGGCGACGAGGGCGTTCTGGCGGGCCAGGTCCGATTGGAAGGCGCGCGGCGACGAGTGGGAGCCCCAGCCGTCGACCTCGACGGCGAGGCGCACGTCGGGGTAGGCGAAGTCGACCCGGGCGACGAGACGGCCGGCGTGGCGGACCTCGTGCTGGAAGGCGGCCGAGGGGAGGCCGGCGTCGCGGATGAGCCGCGCCATCCGGGGCTCGAGCAGGCTCTCCGGCCGCGCCGAACCGAGGGCCCGGTGCTCCAGGACGGCGCGCAACACCCCGGCCCCGGCCCGCCCGCGGCCTGCCAGCTCCGCCAGTGCCCGCTCGACGCCGGCCAGGGTGACCAGGCGCCGCTCCAGGGTGCGGTCGAGGACATCCTCGACCGCACCGGCATCGAGAACCGCGCCGAGGTCGACGAGCATGCGCAGCGGCGACGTCACCGGCACGGCACGCCGGCGGACCACCGGTGCGCCCGCCACGTCCGCCGAACGGTGCACGACGGCACCGCCGAGGCGGGGCCGGCGGTGGGCGGGGACCGTGAGCTCGAGCACGTCGCCGTCGAGCAGGCCCCAGAGCCGAGCCGCCGACCGGTGGGACACCACGGCCCCCGGCCCGGCGGCGAGCACCGCCGCCAGCACGCCCTGCTCCCAGGTCACCGGCGCCCCGGCCAGCCGGTACACCCCGGGCCGCACGACGAGCAGGCGGCCGGCGGCCACCAGCCGCCGCCGCCCGCTCGCCGCCCACCCGGCGCCGTCCACCTGGGCGCCGGTGACCAGCCCGTGCTGGGCTGCTCCCAGCCGGTCGAGCGCCTCCATGGCGTCCATCCGTCCTCCCTTTCGCCGTTCTCTGGACGTCGACAGCCGGTATGCGGCGAGATCCGTCCAGAGAACGCGTCGTCGTCGAGCGGGGGGAGGTGGGCCCTCAGTCTGGCGCGGGGGTGGGACGGAGGTGGACGACGTCGCCGGCCTCGACGGCGCGCCGGCACGTGCCGACGTCGACGAGGAGACGGCCGTCGTCGGAGACGTCGGCGGCGGCCCCGGTGAAGGACCCGTCGGGCAGGTCCACCCGCACCACACGGCCGATCGTCGTGCACGCCCGCCGGTACTCGGAGGCGACGGCCGCCCAGTCCCCGGGCGGGTAGCGCCCGCCCAGGGCCGCCAGGAACGCGTCCAGCAGCCGGTCGACCGCCACCGAGCGGCCGGCGACCTCCTCGGCCGCCACCGCGCCCGGCGGCCAGGGCGCGGCCGACGCCACGTTGAGGCCCACTCCGACCACCACGGCGTCGCCCGCCACCTCGGCCAGGACTCCGGCCAGCTTGCGGTCGCCCACCACCAGGTCGTTCGGCCACTTGAGGCCGGGCCGGAACCCGGCCACCGCCTCGCACGCGTCGGCCGCGGCCAGCGACACCACCGCCACGGCCAGGTGCAGCGGGGCGGCACCCGACGCCGGCCGGAGCAGGACCGACACGAGCAGCGCCGAACCCGGCGCCGCATCCCACGTCCGGCCCCGCCGGCCCCGTCCGGCCGTCTGCGAGCAGGCCGCCACGACCACGCCCTCGGGCGCACCGGAGCGGGCCAGGTCGAGGGCGACCCGGTTGGTCGAGTCGACCTCCGCCGACCGGCGCACGTCCCAGTCGATGCGCTAACCATATGCGCCATGCTGGCCAGGGTCCTCGTCGCCAACCGGGGGGAGATCGCCGTGCGGGTCATCCGCACGTGCCGGGCGCTCGGCGTCGAGACGGTGGCCGTGTACTCCGAGCTCGACCGGGACGCCCTGCACGTGCGGCTGGCGGACGCCGCCTTCGCTTTGGGCGGGGAGGCGGCGGCCGAGAGCTACCTCGACGCCGCCAAGATCCTCGACGCCGCCCGCCGCAGCGGCGCCGGCGCCGTCCACCCCGGCTACGGGTTCTTCTCCGAGAACGCCTCTTTCGCCCGGGCGGTGGCCGACGCCGGGCTCGTCTGGATCGGCCCGCCGCCCGAGGCCATGGAGGCCATGGGCGACAAGGTCAGCTCCCGCATCACCGCCGCCAACGCAGGCGTGAGGCCGGTGCCGGGCACCACCGAGGTGCTCACCGACGCCGCCCAGGTCGTCGCCTTCGGCGACGAGAACGGCTGGCCGGTCGCCGTCAAGGCGTCCTACGGCGGCGGCGGACGGGGGATGCGCGTGGTCCACGGTGCCGCCGACGCGGCCGCCGCCCTGGAGTCGGCGCAGCGGGAGGCCAAGGCGGGCTTCGGCCATCCCGACTGCTACGTGGAGCGCTACCTGCCCCGGCCCCGCCATGTCGAGGTCCAGGTCCTGTTCGACGCCGCCGGCAACGGCGTCTGGCTGGGCGAGCGCGACTGCTCCGTGCAGCGGCGCCACCAGAAGCTCATCGAGGAGACGCCCGCCCCCGGCCTCGACGACGCCATGCGTGCCGCCATGGGCGAGGCGGCCGTCCACGTCGGCGCCGCCTGCGGCTACGTCAACGCCGGCACCGTCGAGTTCCTCGTGCAGGACGGCCGGTTCTTCTTCCTGGAGATGAACACCCGGCTCCAGGTCGAGCACCCGGTCACCGAGGTCGTCACCGGGCTGGACCTGGTCGAGCTCCAGCTGCGGGTGGCGAGCGGCGAGCGCCTCCCCCTCACCCAGGCCGACGTCGTCCGCACGGGCGCCGCCATCGAGTGCCGGGTCAACGCCGAGGACCCCACCGGCGGGCGCTTCCTCCCGTCGCCGGGCACCATCAGCCGGTTCCGACCGGCCGCCGGCATCGGCGTGCGGGTGGACGCCGGCTACCAGGAGGGCGACGTCCTGCCCGGCGCCTACGACAGCCTCATGGCCAAGATCGTGACGTGGGGGCCGGACCGGGAGACGGCCCGGCGCCGGATGGTCCAGGCCCTCCGGGAGACCGAGATCGAGGGCGTCCCCACCACCATCCCCGCCCAGCTGGCCGTGCTGGAGCACGCCGACTTCGTCGCCGGCCGCCACGACACCAACTGGGTCGAGCGCGACCTCGACCTCTCGGCGCTGGCGCCCGTGGCCACCGCCGGGGCGGCCACCGCGGCAGGCGCCGCGCCCACCGCCGACGGCCGGGTGCGCCGCGACGTGGACGTGGAGGTCGACGGCCGGCGCTACCGGGTGAGCGTGTGGGTGCCCGACATCGTCCCCGCCGGCCCGCCGGCGGCGGCGTCCACCCTGGGCGGGCGCCCGGCATCGGCGGCGGGGCGCCCGCGGCCCCGGCCCGCAGCAGCCGCCGCCGCCCGCCCGTCGAGCGGCACCGTCGTGGCGCCCATGCAGGGCACGGTCGTCGCCGTGGTCGCGGCCGTGGGCGACACCGTGCAGGCGGGGCAGACCATCTGCGTGCTGGAGGCGATGAAGATGGAGAACAACGTGACGGCCGAGGCGGGGGGGACGGTGCGCGAGCTCCACGTCGCCGCCGGCGACACCGTCAGCGCCGGCGACGTGCTCGCGGTGGTGGAGTAGGCGGCTTCGCTACTCGGCGGCGTCGGAGAGGGCCTCGGCCAGCGCCGGGTGCACGAGCAGGCTCTCGACGATCTCGCTCACCTTGAGGTGGGCGCTGACGGCCAGGGCGATGACCGAGATGAGCTCGGCCGCCCCCCGCCCCACGATCGACCCCCCGAGCACCACGCCGGTGGCCGGGTCGGAGACGATCTTCACGAACCCGCGGGGGTCGCCGTCGATGAGCGCCCGGGGGTTGGAGGCGAACGGCACCTTGGTGACCCGGATCTTGCGGCCGATGGCGAACGCCTCCGCCTCGGCCAGGCCCACGTCGGCGATCTCGGGCTCGGTGAAGATGGCGCTGGCCGCCTTGTCGTAGTCGAGGTGGCGGTGCTGGCGGGTGTGCAGGCCCATCACGTGCTCGGCGATCTTGCGCCCCTGCATCGACGCCACCGACGCCAGCGGGAGCTTCCCCGACAGGTCCCCGCCCACGTAGACGTGCGCCACGTTGGACTGGCAGTGGTGGTTGCACGGCACGTAGCCGCCGGCGTCCACCTCGACGCCGGCCGCCTCCAGCCCCAGGCCCTCGGAGTTGGGGATCGAGCCGACGGCCAGCAGGGCGTGCGACCCCCGGGCGACGCGGCCGTCGTCGCAGCGGACCACCACCTCGTCGCCCTCGCGGTCGATGCCGACGGCCCGCGCCCCCTTGTAGAGGGAGACGCCCGAGCGCAGGAAGTCGTCCTCCAGGGCGGCGGCCACCTCGGCGTCCTTCTGGGGGAGCACCTGCTGGCGGCTCACGATCAGGGTGACCCCGGCCCCGAACGAGCGGAACATGTGCACGAACTCCACGCCCGTGACACCCGATCCGATCACCACCAGGTGCCGGGGGAGCTCGGGGGGCGGGTAGGCCTGGCGGGTGGTGAGGACGCGCTCGCCGTCGGGCGCTGCCCAGTCCGGGATGCGCGGACGGCTGCCGGTGGCGAGCAGCACGGCGTCGGCCGACAGCTCCACCAGGCCGCCCTCCGTCTCGGCCACCACCTCGTGCGGGCCCTTCATGCGGCCGGTGCCGCGGACGACCCGCACGCCCTGGTCGTCGAGGAGGTCGCACACCGACGCCCGGAGGTGGTCGGAGACGGCGTTGATGCGCTCGCGCAGCGCGGGCAGGTCGACCGTCGCCTGGAGGCGGGCCAGGCCCATGCCCTCGGACCGGTGCACCAGCGACAGCACCCCGCCGGTGGCGATCATGGCCTTGGACGGGATGCAGTCCCAGAGGTTGGCGGCGCCGCCCATCACGTCGCGCTCGACGACGGTGACCTCGGCGCCCATGCGGGCGGCCGACGTGGCGGCCTGGACGCCGGCCGGCCCGGCGCCGAGGATCACGAACCGCACGGTGGCCACGCCGCCGAGGCTAACGGCTGGCGCGGCGCCGCCCGACCGCCGGTTGCCGGCGGGCCCGCTCGCCGGGTAGGACGGGAGCCGTGGCCCCGCCCGACGAGCGCCTCCACCTCCCGGCCGAGGCCCGCCGGCCCCGCGCCGCCCACGTCCACGCCCGCCGCCGCCGATGAGACCCGCCGGGTACTCGGGCACGCCGCTCCCCCGCAAGCTCGGCATGAAGCCGGGGCATGCGGTGGCGTTCCCGGGAGCACCGCCCGGCTTCGCCGAGCGGTTCTCCGACGAGGGCGTCACCGTGCCGTCCCGGCTGCGCCACCCGGTGGACGTCATCGTCGTGTTCGCCACCTCGGCGGCGGGGCTGCGCCGGCGGTTCCTGGCGGCCAGGAGGGCCCTGGCGTGGGACGGAGGGCTGTGGGTGGCGTGGCCCAAGAAGGCGTCGGGCGTCGCCACCGACCTGTCGTTCGAGGTCGTCCAGCCCTTCGGCCTCGACGCCGGGCTGGTCGACAACAAGGTCTGCGCCATCGACGAGGTGTGGTCGGGCCTGCGGTTCGTCCACCGGGTCGGGGACCGCCCGAAGCCCTGAACGCCCGGGCCCGACGGTCAGCCGCCGGGCTCGTACGTTCCCAGCTCCGCCCGCAGCACGTCGCTCACCTCGCCCAGGGTGGCCCGGGCCCGCAACGCCTCCTTCATCGGGTAGAGCAGGTTGTCACCGCCCCGGGCGGCGGCGGCCACGGCGTCGAGCGCACCCCGCACCGCCGCCCCGTCGCGGGCCGCCCGCACGGCGCGCACGCGGTCGACCTGGCGGCGCTCGAGGGCGGGGTCGGCGGGGAGCAGCTCGGCGCCCGCCGCCTCGCCGCCGGCGAACCGGTTGACGCCCACCACGACCTTGTCGCCCGACTCGACCGCGCGGGCGGCCGCGTACGCCGCCTTCTCCACCTCGTCCTGGAGGAAGCCGGCCTCGATGGCGGCCACCGCGCCGCCCAGGGCGTCGATGCGGTCGAGGTAGGCCTGGGCCGCCGCCTCCACCTCGTCGGTGAGCGTCTCCACGAAGTACGACCCGGCCAGGGGGTCGACGGTGTCGGCGACGCCCGACTCGTGGGCGATCACCTGCTGGGTGCGCAGGGCCAGCCGGGCGGCCCGCGTCGTGGGGAGCCCGAACGCCTCGTCGAACCCGTTGGTGTGGAGGCTCTGGGTGCCGCCGAGCACGGCGGCCAGCGCCTGGAGCGTCACCCGCACCACGTTGTTGTCGGGCTGCTGGGCGGTGAGGGTGGACCCGCCCGTCTGGGTGTGGAAGCGCAGCTGGGCCGACCGCTCGTCCCGGGCGCCGAACCGCTCGGTCACGATGCGGGACCACATGCGGCGGGCGGCCCGGAACTTGGCCACCTCCTCGAAGAGGTTGTTGTGGCCGTTGAAGAAGAAGCTCATTCGGGGCGCCACGTCGTCGACGGCGAGGCCGGCGTCCACCGCCGCCCGGAGGTAGGCGATGCCGTCCGCCAGCGTGAAGGCCAGCTCCTGCACGGCCGTCGAGCCCGCCTCCCGGATGTGGTAGCCGGACACCGAGATGGTGTTCCAGGCCGGGAGCTCCCGCCGGCAGTACGCGAACAGGTCGGTGACCAGCCGCATGGACGGCCGGGGCGGGTGGATGTACGTGCCCCGGGCCACGTACTCCTTCAGGATGTCGTTCTGGACCGTCCCCCGGACCCGGTCGGGCGCCACGCCCTGCTCCTCGGCGACCAGCTGGTAGAGCAGCAGCAGGACCGCCGCCGTGGCGTTGATGGTCATCGACGTCGTGACCCGGTCGAGGGGCAGGCCGGCGAGGAGCAGGCGCATGTCGTCCACCGTGTCGATGGCGACGCCGACGCGGCCCACCTCGCCCTCCGCTCGCGGGTGGTCCGAGTCGTAGCCCATCTGGGTGGGCAGGTCGAAGGCGCACGACAGGCCGGTCTGGCCGGCGTCGAGCAGGAAGCGGAACCGCTCGTTGGTCGCCTCGGCGTCACCGAACCCGGCATACTGCCGCATGGTCCACAGGCGCCCCCGGTACATGGACGGGTGCACGCCCCGGGTGTAGGGCGGCGACCCCGGCAGCCCGAGCGCGGCGCCGGGGTCCCAGCCGACCAGATCGCCGGCGGTGTAGAGCGGCCGGACCACGATCCCGGAGTCCGTCCAGCGCGAGTCGCCCGTCACGAGAGGGGAGGCTAGAGGTCGGCTACGGGCGCCGGCGGCCGCCCGACGGCCGCCAGAGGCGGCCCTCGCCGGCTGGCGGCGACGAGGTGTCAGCGCAGGGCCGGCCGGCTCCGCCGGCCGGCCCTGCCCGATCAGCTCGCCGAGGAAGCTCCGCTTCCGACGGCGACAGGGTGCGGCATGCACAGCTCGTCGTACTCGGCGATGGTGATGGGGCCGGCGTTCGGCCCGCACGCCGGGCACTCGGGGTCCCGGTGGACCTTGAACGTCCGGAACGACTGCTCGAGGGCGTCGTAGGCGAGCAGGCGGCCGACGAGGGGGTCGCCCAGGCCGAGGACGATCTTGATGGCCTCCATGGCCTGGATGCTGCCGACGATGCCGGGCAGGACGCCGAGCACGCCCGCCTCGGCGCACGACGGCGCCAGCTCGGCGGGGGGCGGCTCGGGGATCATGCAGCGGTAGCAGGGGCCCTCGTAGGGCGCGAACACCGTGGCCTGGCCCTCGAACCGGAAGATCGACCCGTGGACCACCGGGATCCTCTTGAGCAACGAGGCGTCGTTGACCAGGTAGCGGGTCGGGAAGTTGTCGGTGCCGTCGACGATCACGTCGTAGCCATCGATGATGTCGAGGATGTTGTCGGCGCCCAGGCGCACGTCGTAGGTGGCGACGTTCACGTCGGGGTTGAGGGCGGTCAGCGTCTTCTTGGCCGAGTCCACCTTGCGGTCGCCGATCCGGTCCATGTTGTGGAGGATCTGGCGCTGGAGGTTGGACGCGTCGACCACGTCCATGTCGATGACGCCCAGCGTCCCCACACCGGCGGCGGCCAGGTACAGCCCGGCGGGCGACCCCAGGCCGCCGGCGCCCAGCAACAGGACCTTGGCGTCCAGCAGCTTCTGCTGGCCCCGGTCGCCCACCTCGGGCAGCAGGAGGTGGCGGTGGTAGCGGTTGCGCTGGTCGGCCGACAGGGTGCGGGGCTCGGACCACGGGCGGCCCTCGTCCTTCCACCGGTTGAAGCCGCCGGCCAGGCTGGCGACGTTCGTGTAGCCCAGGTCCTGGAGCGTCTTGGCCGCGAAGGCGGAGCGGACGCCACTGGCGCAGTGGACGATCACCGGCTTGGACTTGTCGGGGATCTTGCCCTCGACCTGCATCTCGAGGTGGCCCCGGACGAGGTGCACGGCGCCCGGGATGGCGCCCTGCGCGTACTCGTCGGGCTCCCGCACGTCCAGCACGACGCTCTCGCGCAGACGGGCCTGGGCCGTCGCCGCGTCGACCTCGGTGATGTGGGCCTTGACCTGGGCGAGCAGCTCACGGCTCGAGGGCATCGTTGCGACCAACCTTCCGACGACGGGTGTTCGGTGTTTCCCCGAGCTAAACCCTACCTGATCGGTCGACATTCCCCAACCGCACGGGCGGGGCCGTCCTAACGTCCGGGCATGGAGCTGGCCGAGGTCGTCCGCCGCCGCCGGATGGTGCGCAGCTACGACGGCCGGCCCGTCGACCGCGCCGTGGTGGACCGGCTCCTGGCCGCCGCCGTGCGCGCCCCGTCGGCCGGGTTCACCCAGGGGTGGGCGTTCGTGGTGCTCGACGAGCCGGAGCAGACGGCGCGCTTCTGGAGCCGCACGCTGCCCCCGGAGCGGCGGGAGGCCTTCCCGTGGCCGGGGCTCCTGCGGGCGCCCGTGCTCGTGCTCCCCCTGGCCTCCCCGAAGGCGTACCTCGACCGCTACGCCGAGCCCGACAAGGGCTCGGTCCCACCCGACGAGCAGCGGTGGCGGGTGCCCTACTGGGACGTCGACTGCGCCTTCGCCACCATGATCCTGCTGCTGGCCGCCGTCGACGAGGGGCTGGGCGCCCTGTTCTTCGCCCTCCCGGACGGCGGGGAGGCGCTGCTGGCCGACCTCGGGGTCCCGCCCGAGCTCCACCCCATCGGCGCCGTGGCGCTCGGCCACCCGGCGGGCGACGACCGGCCGTCCTCGACGCTAGTCCGGGGCCGCCGGCCGCTGCACCAGGTGGTCCACCGGGGCGGCTGGTAGCCCGGGCGGACCGGCCGGTCGACGAACCGGCACGGGCCAGCGTGTCACGGCATTTGGGCCTTGACAGGCGGGGCAGAAGGGCATGGAATATATCGAAACGCACTTCCTCGCTCCCGCTCGCCGCACCCCGCCGCCGTGGAGGCCACCAAATGCCTGCCCCGCTCGTCCCGTCCCTTTCCGCGCCCGACTCGCCGGAGCCCGCCGGCTCCCTCGCCATCCGCCCGTGGCCCGACGACGTCATCGACTCGCTCGGGCACGACCCCCGCTCCGCCTACGTCGAGACGTACTGGCTGGGAATCCTCGGCCCGTCGACCACCTGGCTGCTGCGGCGGCTGGTCGCCGGCCTGGAGGCGAACCCGGCCGGCTTCGACCTGCCCCTCGCCGAGACGGCCCGCTGCCTCGGGCTGGGCGACAAGGGGGGGCGCAACTCGCCGTTCATGCGGGCGCTCACCCGCCTCGTGCAGTTCGACCTGGCGCAGCCGCACGGCGACCCCGTCCTCGCCGTGCGGCGCAAGGTCCCGCCGCTGAACCGCCGCCAGGTGCTCCGGCTGCCGGCCGTGCTCCAGGCCCAGCACCAGGCCCTCCAGGAGGCGGACCTCCGGGTCCCCGCCCTGGAGGCCATGCGCCGCCGCGGCCGCCAGCTCGCCCTGTCGCTGCTGGAGCTGGGCGAGGACCTCGAGGCGGCCGAGCGCCAGCTCCTGCGCTGGCGCTACCACCCGGCGCTGGCCCGGGAGTCGGCGGCGTGGGCCTGGGACCGCCACCGCCGGGCGCTGCGGGCGGCGTCCACCGTCGACCCGGCCGCCGAGGGCTCGTCGCCCGCTCCCGCCGCCTGACGAACGGCGGTCGACCCGGGGCCCGGCGCGTCGCGGCCTGAACGACCGGCGGTCGCCCGCCGGGCCGGGCGCGTCGCCGCCTGCGCGCCCGGTTCTGGTAGCAAGTCCGGGTGCACTACCGGCGACTGGGGGCGAGCGACCTCGAGGTGTCCGAGATCAGCCTCGGGTCGTGGCTGACCTACGGGTCGGCGGTGGACGCCGAGCGTGCCCAAGCCTGCATCCGGGCCGCGTTCGACGTGGGGATCAACCTCTTCGACACCGCCAACGTCTACGGCCGCGGCGCCGCCGAGTCGTTCCTGGGCGAGGCGCTGGCCGGCGTCGACCGGTCCAGCTACGTCCTGGCCACCAAGGCCTACTTCCCGATGTCGGACACCGACCGGGGGCTGTCGGCCGCCCAGATCGCCAAGCAGTGCGACGCTTCGCTGCGCCGCCTGCGCACCGACCACGTCGACCTCTACCAGTGCCACCGCTACGACCCGGACACACCGCTGGAGGAGACGATGGAGGCGCTCACCCACCTCGTCGACCAGGGAAAGGCCCGCTACCTGGGCTTCAGCGAGTGGACGGCGGACCAGGTCCGGGCCGCCCACGCCGTCGACGGCGTCGCCCGGTTCGTGTCCAGCCAGCCGCAGTACTCGATGCTGTGGCGGCGGCCCGAGGCCGAGGTCTTCCCGCTGTGCCGCCGGGAGGGCATCGGCAACATCGTGTGGTCGCCCCTCGCCCAGGGCGTCCTCACCGGCAAGTACCGGCCCGGTTCGCCGCCGCCGGGGGGCAGCCGGGCCGCCGACCCGGCGGTCGGCCACTGGATGAAGCGGTGGCGGGGCGACGACCTGCTGGCCGCCGTCCAGCGCCTGGTCCCGGTGGCCGACAAGGCAGGGCTGACCATGGCCCAGCTCGCCCTGGCGTGGGTCCTCCGCCCGCCGGTGGTGTCGTCCGCCATCGTGGGCGCCAGCCGCCCCGAGCAGGTGCGGGAGAACGCGGCCGCGGCCGGCGTGGCGCTCTCCGCCGAGGTCCTCGCCGCCGTCGACGAGGCGCTCGCGGGGGCGGTCCTCTGATCCCGGCCGGGGCGGAGGCCCCTCCGTCGTCGTGGCACGACCGCCAGCGCGCCTTCGCCGAGGGCCGCGGCCGCCGGCACGCCACCGATCCCGGCACGGGCACGCTGGTGGTGCTCCCGTCGCCCACCTTCGCGGTGGCCGAGCTGCGGAAGATCACCGGCATCCAGTTCTACGAGGAGCGTTTGCTGTTCACCACGCTCCTGCTGCGCCGGCCCGAGCTGCGCATGGTGTACCTGACGTCGCTCCCGGTGGACGAGGCCATCGTCGAGTACTACCTGCGCTTCGTGCCCGACGCGGCGGGCGCCCGGGCCCGCCTCACCATGATGACGCTGGACGACCCGTCGCCCCTGCCCCTCACCGAGAAGCTGCTCCACCGCCCCGAGGTGGTCGCCCGCGTTCGGGAGCTGGCCGGGCAGGCGGACGACGCCCACGTCCTGCCGTTCAACATGACGCCCGCCGAGCACGACCTCAGCGAGCAGCTCGGACTGCCCTTCTACGGGCCCCACCCCGACCTCGTCCACCTCGGCTCCAAGACGGGCTCCCGCCGGGTCGCCCGCCGGGCCGGGGTGGCCGTCCTGGAGGGCGACGAGGGCCTGTTCTCGCTGGAGGACGTCGAGGCCGCCATCCACCGGCTGCGGGAGCGGCGGCCGGGCGCCGAGGCGGTGGTGGTGAAGCTCAACCACGGGTTCTCCGGGCAGGGCAACGCGCTCATCGACCTGGCCGGGCTGGCGTCGCCGCTGCCGCTGTCGGCCACCACGTTCTGCGCGTCGGACGAGTCGTGGCCGTCGTTCGGGGCGAAGATCGAGGCCAGCGGCGGCATCGTGGAGGAGCTGCTGCGCTCGCCCGACGTGGTGTCGCCCAGCGTCCAGGTGCGCATCGCGCCCGACCGCTCGTTCGAGGTCGTCTCCACCCACGACCAGGTCCTGGGCGGGCCCAGCAACCACGTCTACCTCGGGTGCCGCTTCCCGGCCGACCCCCGCTACCGCATCCTCATCCAGGAGGCGGCGCTGGCGGTGGCCGACGTGCTGGCGGGCGAGGGCGTCATCGGCTCGTTCGGCATCGACTTCATCGTGGTCCCCGTCGGCGACGGCTTCGACGTCTACCTGAGCGAGATCAACCTGCGCATGGGCGGCACCACCCACCCCTACTGGATGACCCGGCTCGCCACCGGCGGCACGTACGACGTCGCTTCGGGCGAGCTGCTGGCGGGCGGGGTGCCGAAGCGCTACGTCGCCACCGACAACCTCAAGTCCGAGCGGCTGGTGGGCCGCACCCCGGCCGACGTGATCGAGGCGGTCGACCGGGCCGGCATCGCCTACGACCCGGCGACGGCCACCGGCGTGTGCCTGCACCTGATGGGCGCCATCCCCCGGTTCGGGAAGATGGGGGCCACCTGCATCGGCGACACCCTGGAGGACGCCGAGCAGCGGTCCGCCGAGCTGAACGCCGTCGTCGAGGCCTGAGCCCGCCCGTCAGCCGCCGTCGCTCAGGAGGCGACCAGCGGTTCCGGCGGCAGGAAGGGGCGTTATGCGCCCGGATCTGCCGCCGGGACGCGCCGGCGCCGGTGGCGCGGCGGGTCAGCCGTCGCCGCCGAGGATGGTCAGCAGCGGTTCCGGCGGCAGGGAGGGGCGTTATCCGCCCGGGTGTGCCGCCGGAACGAGCCGGCGCGGGTGGGGCGGCGGGTCAGCCGTCGCCGTCGCCGTAGGACGTGAGCAGCTCGATCAGGGTGCGGACGCCGACACCGGTGCCGCCCTTGGTGAGCCACCCGTCGTCGGCCTCGGCCCGGGCCGGGCCGGCGATGTCGAGATGGGCCCAGGGGACGTCGCCCACGAACTCCTGGAGGAACAGCCCGGCCACCACCGTCCCCGCCTCCCCCGCCTTGCCGATGTTCTTGAGGTCGGCCACCTCGGAGTCCAGGTGGTCGCGGTACTCGGGCGGGAGCGGGAGCCGCCACGCCGGCTCCCCGGCCCGCTGGGCGGCGGCCCGGACCCGGTCGACCAGGCCGTCGTCGTTCCCCATCAGCCCGCTGATGCGCCGGCCCAGCGCCACCACCTGGGCGCCGGTCAGGGTGGCCAGGTCGACGATGGCGTCGGGCGCCTCCTCGGCGGCCAGGGCCAGGGCGTCGGCCAGGATCAGGCGGCCCTCGGCATCGGTGTTCAGCACCTCGACCGTCCTGCCGTTGCGGATGGTGAGCACGTCCCCCGGCTTGACGGCCCGGCCGCTCGGCATGTTCTCGGTGAGGGGCAGGAACCCGACGACCCGCACCGCGGCGCCCAGCGCCGGCAGGGCCGACATGGCGCCCAGGACGGCGGCCGCGCCCGACATGTCGGTCTTCATGGTCATCATGCCGTCCGCCGTCTTGAGCGACAGCCCTCCCGAGTCGAAGGTGACGCCCTTGCCCACCAGCGCCACGGTGGCGGACGGGGCGCCCGCCGGCTGGTAGGTGAGCTTCACCAGGCAGGGCGGCTCCTCCGAGCCCCGGGCGACCCCGGCCAGGCCGCCCAGCCGCTGGGCGGTCACGGCCGCCTCGTCGAGCACCTCGATCGTCAGCCCGGCCGCCTCCGCCACCGAGGCGGCGCGCTCGGCGAACCCCGTCGGCGAGAGGGAGCCGGCGGGCTCGTTGACGAGGTCGCGGGCGAGGGAGACGGCCTCCACCACCCGGGCCGCCCGGGCCAGCGCCGGCTCGACGTGGGCGGCGTCGGGGACGACGACGGTGAGCTCCTCGACGCGGCAGGCGTCGGGCTGGCGGCGGTAGCGCGAGAACCGGTAGGCGGCCAGGCCGGCGCCTTCGACCAGCGCCCGGGCCGCCACCCCGCGGTCGGGCCCGTCGGGCACGGCGTCGAGCACGGTCGTCGCCACCCGGTGGGCCTTCCACGCCGTGCGGACGATGCACGCGCCCGCCTTGCGGAACGCGTCGGCGTCGAGCGCGTCGGGGTCGCCCAGGCCGACCGACAGCACCGCCCGTCCACCCGACACCACGAGCTGCGTCTGCCCCGGCCTGCCCTCGAAGCCGAGGGTGGTCTCGGGGGGCGCGGCCCCGTGGAGGACGGGCACGGCGAGGACCTCGACGTCGTGGGGCACCTCGTCGCTCGCCGAGAACCGGACGGGGCTCACGACGGGCTCCCGCCGCCGGCGCCGCGCGCCGGGAGGAAGGCGGACGCCTGCCAGCGGGCCATCGTCCACAGCAGGTCCGAGAGGCGGTTGAGGTAGGGCACCACGTGGGACCCGTCGGCCGCCACGCCCAGCGCCGCCCGCTCGGCCCGGCGCACGACGGTGCGGGCGACGTCGAGCCGGGCGGCCGTGCGGTTCTCCCCGGGCACGACGAACTCCTCGGGCATGGTGGTCCTCTCCGTCAGGTCGTCGATGCGGGACTCGAGGGCCGCCACCATCGCCTCGGTCACCAGGGTGCGACCGGGCTCCAGCTTGTGGCGGTTCGCGGGCGCCGTCGCCAGGTCGGCCATGAGCACCCACAGGTCGCGCTCGAGGGCGACCAGCAGCTCGTCCAGCTCCGACCCCTGCTCCGCCTCCGCCCTGGCCAGGCCGAGGAAGGCCTGCGCCTCGTCCACCGTCCCGTACGCCTCCACGGACGGCTGGTCCTTGCGGAGCCGCCCGCCGAAGTACAGGCCGGTGGTGCCGTCGTCGCCCCTGCGGGTGTAGATCCTCATCCCGGCGGAGGCTACCGGCGGGCTCAGCCGCTCCCGGCGACGGCCCGTTCGATGTAGGCGCGGGTGAGCCGGTCCAGCTGGGCGACGTCGAGACCGTAGTGGGTCGACAGCACGATCCCCATCGGGTCGCGCGCGAACTCGGGCGTCGGCCGGAGGGGCCGGAAGCCGGCGTAGAGGTCGAAGAAGCGCTCGGGCCCGTGCTCGTCGATCAGGTGCAGGACGGCGGCGTTGGCGTAGGCGTACTGGAGGCCGTCCGACAGGCCGGGCTGCATGCCGGCGAGCGACATCCCGTCGAAGGCACCCGACGCCAGGCCGACCCTCCAGGCAGCCACCCGGCGCTCTCCCGCCAGGTACATGGCCGCTCCCTCGACGGCCCACCCGGGCGTGAACGGGCCGGCGTGGCGGGACAGCGCCAGGTGGGCCAGCTCGTGCTGGAAGACCTGCGCGGCGGGGAGGATCTCGCCTCCCTCGCCGAGCGTCGGCTCCCCGTCGCCGACCACCACGTCGGCCTTGAACATCATCTGGCGGGACTCGGGACCGCCGAGGGAGTTGAAGACGAACCGGGCGGCGGCGAGCTCCCCGGCGTCGGTCGCCCGCCCCGTGAGCTCGGCGTACTCCTCCTCGCTGCCCGCCAGCAGCACGAGGTTGACCGGGTCGAGCTCGAGCACCTCGATCCGCTCGGCCAGCCCCTTCCGGGCCTCCTCGGCCGCCGCCAGCGCCCGCTCGGCGTTGGTGAGGCCGGGCCGGTACAGGGCGAGGAAGTGGTCGCTGCGGGAGGCGGCGACGGGGCCGGTGGCCCAGATGGGCGGGCCCGAGAACCCCTCGTCGCCGGCCGTCACCATCTCCGAACGGGTGACCAGCCACCTCTCCCCGCGGCGCTCGACGTCGTACTCGAAGCTCATCCGGAACTGGTTGTCCGCCGGGAGCCCCTCGTAGCGGTACACCAGCTGGACGTCGGCGTCCCGGAAGCTGGTCGCCGTGCTCCTGGCGCCGCGGGGCCGGAAGGTGACGTTGGCGTAGGCGAGCGGCACGGCGGCCGCTCCCTCGGCGAAGGCCCGCTCCGCCTCCTCGGCGCTCGGGGCCACGGCGGCCAGGTAGCCGTCCACGTCGCCCTCGGCGAGCAGGCCCGCCCGCTCCCGGAGCAGGGCGCGCACCTGCCCGAGCGGGGAGTCGTCGGCGTCGCTTCCCCGTCCACCGCCGCACGCCGCCGCGAGCGACGACACGACGAGGACCGCCACCGCGAGCGACGACCGGCCCCTCCGCACGCCGGCGAACGCTAGGTCATCGCTCGGGGGTCCCGCCCCACATTTCAGTGCGCGCTGGCGCGCCAGCACCTGGCGCGCCGGCGCGCACTGAACAGCTGCCCGGGGGCCACACGCGGACCGCCGGTAGCCTGGCGGGGTGGCGGCTGGGAGCTACCTCGATGCGACGCGCGAGCGGGTGGTCGTCTTCGACGGCGCCACCGGGACCAACCTCCAGCTGCGCGAGCTGGGTGCCGACGACTTCGGCGGCCCCGCCCTGGAGGGGTGCAACGAGGTCCTGGTGGCGACCAGGCCCGACGTCGTGCACGAGCTCCACCGGTCGTTCCTCGAGGTCGGCGTGGACGTGGTCGAGACCGACACGTTCGGCGCCTTCGCCCCGGTGCTCGCCGAGTACGGCATCGCCGACCGTGCCCACGAGCTCAACGTCCGGGCGGCCCGCATCGCCCGCGAGGTGGCCGACGGCTACGGGGCCTGGGTGGCGGGCTCGATGGGCCCGGGGACGAAGTTCCCGTCCCTCGGCCAGATCCGGTTCACCGACCTGCGGGACGCCTACGAGGTCCAGGCCGCCGCCCTGCTCGAGGGCGGCGTCGACCTGATCGTGATCGAGACGGTGTTCGACCTGCTCCAGGCCAAGATCGCCATGATCGCCTGCCGGCGGGCCATGGCGGCCGCCGGCCGGGACGTGCCGCTCCAGGTGCAGGTCACCATGGAGCTCACGGGCCGGATGCTCCCGGGCACCGAGATCGGAGCCGCCCTCACCACCATCGACGCCCTGCGGCCCGACGTCGTCGGGCTCAACTGCGCCACCGGACCGCAGGAGATGAGCGAACACCTGCGCCACCTGTCGCAGTACGCCCGCACCCCGATCTCGTGCATCCCCAACGCCGGCCTCCCTTCGGTGGTGGACGGGAGGATGCACTACGACCTCACGCCCGAGCAGCTGGCCGACCACCAGGCCCGCTTCGTCACCGAGCTCGGCGTCACGGTGATCGGCGGGTGCTGCGGCACCACGCCCGAGCACCTGCGGGTGGTGGTCGAGCGATGCAAAGACCTCACCCCCGGCCGCCGCGACACCCGGCCCGACCCGGGCTGCGCCTCCCTCTACAGCCACGTCCCCTACGACCAGTCGCCGTCGTTCCTGGTCGTCGGCGAGCGCACCAACGCCAACGGCTCCAGGAAGTTCCGGGAGGCCATGCTGGCGGACGACTGGGAGACCTGCGTCGCCATGGCCAAGGAGCAGGTGAGGGAGGGCGCCCACGTCCTGGACGTCTGCGTCGACTACACGGGCGAGGACGGCGTGGCCGACATGGAGGAGATCGCCTCCCGCTTCGCCACCCAGGCCACCCTGCCGCTGATGCTGGACTCCACCGAGCCCGACGTCATCGAGACGGGCCTGCGGTGGATCGGCGGCAAGCCCATCCTCAACTCGGTGAACCTGGAGGACGGAGACGCGCCGGGCACCCGCCTGGACCGCTTCCTCACCCTGGCCCGCGAGTACGGCGCGGCGGTCGTCTGCACGTGCATAGACCAGGAGGGCCAGGCCCGCACGGCCGACTGGAAGCTGCGGGCGGCCAGGGCCATCCACGACCTCGCCGTCGGGCGCTACGGCATCGAACCCACCGACCTGTTCTTCGACGCCCTCGCCCTGCCGCTGTCGACCGGCATGGAGGAGAGCCGCCGCGACGGCGTGGAGACCATCGAGGGCATCCGCCGCATCAAGGCCGAGCTGCCCGGCGTCCGCACCATCCTCGGCCTGTCTAATGTGTCGTTCGGCCTCACGCCCGCCGCCCGCCACGTGCTCAACTCGGTGTTCCTGCACGAGTGCCAGCAGGCGGGGCTCGACGCGGCCATCGTCCACGCCGCCCGCATCATGCCGCTGGCCAAGATCGACGAGCGGGCCCGGGAGGTCTGCCTCGACCTCGTCTACGACCGGCGCCGGCCCGGCTACGACCCCCTCCAGGAGCTGCTGGGGCTGTTCGAGGGCGTGTCGTCCACCTCGCTGGTCAAGGAGGACCGGTCGGGTTGGCCCGTCGAGCGCCGGCTGTCGCAGCGGATCATCGACGGCGACAGGGACGGGCTGGAGGCCGACCTCGACGAGGCGCTGCGGACGACGAGCGCGCTGGCCATCGTCAACGACACCCTGCTGGCCGGGATGAAGGTCGTCGGCGACCTGTTCGGCTCCGGTCAGATGCAGCTGCCGTTCGTGCTCCAGTCGGCCGAGACGATGAAGGCGGCCGTCGCCCACCTCGAGCCCCACATGGAGAAGTCCGACCAGGGCGGCAAGGGGCGCATCGTGCTCGCCACGGTGAAGGGCGACGTCCACGACATCGGCAAGAACCTGGTCGACATCATCTTCTCCAACAACGGCTACGAGGTGCACAACCTCGGCATCAAGGTGGCCATCACCGAGATGGTCGAGAAGGCCCTGGAGGTGGGGGCCGACGCCATCGGCATGAGCGGCCTGCTGGTGAAGAGCACCCTCATCATGCGCGAGAACCTGCTCGAGCTGAACGACCGCGGGCTGGCCCACATCCCCGTGGTGCTGGGGGGAGCCGCGCTCACCCGGCGCTACGTCGAGGCCGACCTGCGGGAGGTCTACAAGGGTCGCGTCTTCTACGGCAAGGATGCCTTCGAGGGCCTGCGGACGATGGACCGGCTCATGGAGCTCAAGCGGGGCGGCGTGGACGACCCGAGCTTCGGCCGCCAGCCGAGCGGGCGACCTCGACCGAAGAGGGGCGACGACGGCGCCGGCGTGCCGGCGCCCGCCCGGTCGCCGGAGGTGGCCACCGACAACGAGGTGTTCAAGCCGCCCTTCCTCGGGTCGCGCGTGGTCAAGGGCCTCGCGGTCGACGAGATCGCCACGTGGCTCAACGAGACGGCGCTGTTCCGCAACCAGTGGCAGTTCCGCCCCGAGAAGGGCGGCGAGGAGACGGACACCGCCTTCAAGGACCGCATCCGGCCCATCCTGCGCGAGCAGCTGGCCTGGGCCAAGGCCGAGGGGCTGCTCGTGCCCCAGGTGGTCTACGGGTTCTTCGCCGCCAACGCCGACGGGAACGACGTCGTGATCTGGACGGACGACACCCGCACGGCCGAGCGGGCCCGGTTCTCCTTCCCCCGCCAGGGCAAGGAGCCGTGGCTGTGCATCGCCGACTTCGTCCGCCCGATCGGCGCCGAGCCCGACTACGTGGCGTTCTCCATCGCGTCGATGGGCGCGGCCGTCTCCGAGGCCACCGCCCGCCTGTTCGCCGAGGACCGGTACCAGGAGTACCTCCTGCTGCACGGGCTGGGCGTGGAGATGGCGGAGGCGCTGGCCGAGCTGTGGCACCGGCGCATCCGCGAGGAGTGGGGCTTCGCCGACGAGGACGGGCCCACGCTCACCGGCCTGTTCCGCCAGCAGTACCGGGGCGGGCGGTACTCGTGGGGCTACCCGGCGTGCCCCGAGCTGGCCGACAACCTCACCGTGGCCGAGCTGCTCGAGGCGGGCCGCATCGGCGTCGAGGTCAGCGAGGAGACCGGCTTCCAGTACCACCCGGAGCAGACGACGTCGGCCATCGTGCTCCACCACCCCCAGGCCAAGTACTTCATCGCCTGACCCGCCCCCACCGGGCGAAGGTGGGCGGTGGCGGTGGGGGCACCCGGCGGCGGGCCTCCTCGGAGCCGGCGCGGCGCCGCCGCATCTCCAGGGCCAGGCTCTCCTCCCCACGGGCCATCGCCCAGCGGTGGTTCGCCGCGAAGGCGGGGCGCAGCAGCCAGCTCAGGCGCCGCAGCAGCGGCTTGGTGGCGCTCACCCGCCAGTCGTAGGTGATCACCACCTCGGGCCCGTCCTGCTCGAACGCCCAGCGGCCCGTCCCCTCGAGGTCGCCGGCGGCCTCCAGGGCGAACCCGGCACGGGTGACGGGCTCGGTGATGCGCAGCCGCCAGCGCAGCGTGTACGGCAGCCAGCCCTTGGTGTGGAGGTCGAGCGTGCGGCCGACGCCGTCGGGGCCGCCGGCCTCTACGAGGTCCACGGCCAGGTAGACGGCCGGCCACCACCGCGGCAGCCCGGTCGCGTCGCCCAGGACGTCGGTCACCTCGTCGACCGTGCCGGGCACCCGCCACACGGTGGCGAACTCGTACTGCGGCCCCATCGGGGCCCGACGGTACCCGACCCCGAGCACCCGCCCCGTGCACCGGTGACGTACCGGGGCGACCGTCCCGGGTGTGGGATCCCGGTGGGATTTCCGTTGACATCTGCCGCCATATCCAACATACTCCAATCATGGACGCCCAGGACCGCCGGGAGTCGATCGCCGACGAGCTGCGCCGCCGCGGCCGGGTGTCGGTCCGCCGGCTGGCCGCCGCCCACGACGTGACGCCCGAGACGGTGAGGCGGGACCTCATCGAGCTCGAGGCCCGCGGTGAGCTGCGGCGGGTGCACGGCGGCGCCGTCGCCCTCGAGCACCTGCGGGTGGAGCCGGCCGTGGCCGAGCGGTCCGAGCACATGGCCGCCGAGAAGGCCGCCATCGCGCGGGCGGCGGTGGCGCAGTTCCCGGGCGAGGGCGGCACGGTGCTCCTCGACGCCGGCACCACCACGGGGGCGGTCGTAGACGTGTGGCCCACCGACCGCCGGCTCACCGTCGTCACCAACGCCGTGCCCCACGCCCTGGCGCTGGCGCCCATCCCCACCGTCACCGTCATCGTCGTCGGCGGCCGGTTGCGGGCCCGTACGCTGGCCAACGTCGACGAGTTCGCGGTGGACGCCCTCCGCAGCCTCCGGGTGGACGTGGCGTTCCTCGCCGCCAACGGGGTGTCCGAGCGGGGCTGCTCCACGCCGGACACGGCGGAGGCGGCCGTGAAGCGGGCCATGGTCGGAGCAGCCGACCGGGTCGTCCTGCTGGCCGACTCCACCAAGTTCGGCCAGGAACACTTCGTGCGCTTCGCCGAGCTGGCCGACCTCGACGTGGCCGTCACCGACGGCGGCGCCGAGGACGGCGACCTGCTCCCCCTCCGGGTCGCCGGTCTCGACGTGGTCGTCGCCCGATGATCGTCACCGTCACCCCCAACCCGTCGGTCGACCGCACCCTGGAGGTCGCCCGCATCGAGCGGGGCGCCGTGCTGCGGGCCACGTCCACCCGGATCGACGCCGGCGGCAAGGGCGTCAACGTGACCCGGGCGCTGGTCGCCAACGGCCACGCCAGCCTGGCCGTCCTGCCCCTCGGCGGTGGCGACGGCGCCGTGCTGTCGCGGCTGCTGGGCGAGGGGGGCATCCCCCACCACACCGTCGCGACGGCGGGCGGGACGCGCTCGAACATCACCCTGAGCGAGCCGGACGGCACCGTCACCAAGGTGAACGCCCCGGGGGCGCCCCTCGCCCCCGAGGAGCTCGAGGCCCTCGTCGACGCCGCCATCATCGCCATGCGCGGGGCGGCCTGGCTCGTCGGCTGCGGGTCGCTCCCCGACGGTGCGCCGGCGGGCATCTACGCCACCCTCGTCGAGCACGCCCGCGGCGCCGGCCTGCGGGCCGCCGTCGACACCAGCGGCGCCCCGCTGGCCGCCGCCCTCGCCGCCCGGCCCGACGTCATCAAGCCCAACCTGGCGGAGCTGGCCGAGCTGGCCGGCCGCCCGCTGGCGACGGTGGACGACGTCATCGCCGCCGCCGACGCGGCTCGGGCAGCGGGGGCCGCCGCGGTCGTCGTCTCGATCGGCGCCCGGGGCGCCCTGCTGGTGGACGGGTCCGAGCCCGTCCTGGCCGTCCCGCCCGCCGTCGCCGCCCGCAGCGACGTGGGGGCGGGTGACTCGCTCCTCGCCGGCTTCCTCGCCGCCGGGGGCGCGGGGGCCGACGCCCTGCGGGCCGGCGTGGCGTGGGCGGCCGCCGCCGTCGCCCTCCCCGGCACCGAGGTGCCCGGCCCCGGCGCCATCGACATCGGGGCCGTCGCCGTCCGTCCCGCCCGCTCGCTCGTCCTGTCCGCCTGACCCGCCGAAAGGGAGACCCCATGACCGTCGCCATCGACACGCTCGTGACGCCCGACCTCGTGATCCTCGACCTGGAGGCGCCCGACCGCCGGGCCGCCATCGAGGCGATCGCCGACCGGCTGTCCGCCGCCGGGCGGCTCACCGACCGCGACGGCTTCGTGGACGCCGTGTGGGCCCGCGAGCAGGAGACGGGCGGCACCGGCATGGAGTCGGGCATCGCCATCCCCCACGCCAAGCACGCCGGCGTCACCGAGCCGAGCGTGGTCGTCGCACGCGTGCCCGGCGGGGTCGACTTCGGCGCCGAGGACGCCCCCGCCGACCTGGTGTTCCTGATCGCGGCGCCGGCCGGGGCCGACGACGTCCACGTCACCGTGCTGTCCAAGCTGGCCCGCCGGCTCGTCCACCAGTCGTTCAGAA
The DNA here is from genome assembly GCA_035540975.1 of Acidimicrobiales bacterium. Lineage (NCBI taxonomy): Bacteria > Bacillati > Actinomycetota > Acidimicrobiia > Acidimicrobiales > Acidimicrobiales bacterium. The sequence goes on along the minus strand of DATLFN010000088.1, from coordinate 5,641 downwards.
CCGCCCTGCGCGAGGCCCCCACCGCCGAGGCCGTCGTGTCCATCCTGAAGGAGCAGATCCAGTGAAGCTCGTCGCCGTCACCGCCTGTCCCACCGGCATCGCCCACAGCGCGATGGCCGCCGAGGCCCTCGAGGTGGCCGCCCGCGAGGCGGGCCACGAGATCGAGGTGGAGATCCAGGGCGCCGCCGGCGGCCCCGGCATCTCCGCCGCCACCATCGCCGCCGCCGACGCCGTGATCTTCGCGGTCGACGCCGGTGTGCGCGAGCGCAGCCGCTTCGACGGCCTGCCCAGCGTCGAGGTCCGCACCCGCCGGGCCATCGACCGGCCGGCCGAGGTCATCGCCGAGGTGGAGGCGGCGGCGGCCGAGGCGCCGTCCCGCACCGCCGCCCGGCCGTCGCCCATGGCCGCCGCCGCCCCGGCGGGGACGTCGCCCGGCGAGCAGTTCCGCATCTGGCTGATGACCGGCGTGAGCTACATGCTGCCCTTCGTCGTCGCCGGCGGCATCCTCATCGCCCTCGGTTTCTCCATCGGCGGCGCCACCCGGGTGACCGAGGTGGAGGACTGGCCCGCCCTGTCCTCCGTGTTCGACTCCCGCGTCCAGCTGGGCGCTCTGCTGTTCAAGATCGGCGCCATCGCCTTCAGCATGCTGGTCCCGATCCTGGCCGGGTTCATCGCCTTCGGGATGGTCGACCGGCCCGGCATCGCCCCCGGCGTGGTCGCCGGGCTCATCGCCAACGAGCTGGGCGCCGGCTTCCTCGGCGGCCTGGCCGGCGGCCTGCTGGCCGGCGCGGTGGTGATGCTTCTCATGCGCATCAACGTCGGCGGGGCGCTGTCCAAGATGATGCCCGTGCTGGTGTACCCGATCGTCGGGACGCTGGTGACCGGGGCCGTCCTCGTGCTGCTCATCGGCAACCCCATCGCCGACGTCCAGTCGGGCCTCACCGACTGGCTCACCGACCTCCAGGGGACCAACGCCGTCCTGCTCGGGCTGCTGATCGGGTCGATGATGGCGTTCGACATGGGCGGCCCGGTCAACAAGGCGGCCTACGCCTTCGGCCTCGCCTCCCTCGACTCGGGCAACTTCGCCGTCATGGCCGCCGTGATGATCGCCGGCATGACGCCGCCCCTGGGCCTGGCCCTGGCCACGGCCGTCCGCCCCCGGCTCTTCACCGACGCCGAGCGGGAGTCGGGCAAGGCCGCCTGGCCGCTCGGGCTGTCGTTCATCACCGAGGGCGCCATCCCGTTCGCGGCCGGCGACCCGCTACGGGTCATCCCCGCCCTGATCGCCGGGTCGGCCACCGCCGCGGCCATCTCGATGGCCGTCGACGCCCAGCTGCGGGCGCCCCACGGCGGGATCTTCGTGCTCGGCCTCATCGACGGCAAGATCGGCTACCTGCTCGCCGGGATCCTGGGCACGGCGGTCACCGCGGCTGTGGTCGTCGGGTTGAAGTCGGTCCACCGGGACCAGGCTCACGCCGACGCCGGCGCCGCGCCCCGCGAGGCGGTGACGGTCTGATGCCGAGCCGCACCGTCACCCTGCCCAACCCCACCGGGCTGCACGCCCGCCCGGCCAAGGTGTTCGCCTCGGCGGTGGCCGAGAGCGGCCACCAGGTCCGCCTCACCAAGGGCGACACCACCGTCAACGCCCGCTCGGTCCTGTCGGTGCTCACCCTCGACTGCCACCAGGGCGACGAGGTCACCATCGAGGTGGACGGCGCCGACGCCGACGCCGTGCTCGAGTCGCTCGTCCTCCTGGTGGAGTCCGGCCTGGGCGAGGACGGCCCCCGGTGAGCGCCTCGCTCCGCGGCAGCGGGGCGGCGCCCGGCGTCGCCATCGGTGCCCCCTTCGTGGTCGTGCCCCCCGTCACCGAGGTCGTCGACCCGGGGCCGGCCGGCCCCCCGGATGCCGAGAAGGCCCGCCTGCACCAGGCGCTCGTGCAGGCGGCCGCCGAGCTCCACGCCATGGCCGACCGGATGCGGGCGGTGGCGGGCGAGGAGGCGGAGATCTTCGAGGCCCACGCCGCCTTCGCCGAGGACCCCGAGCTGGAGGACCAGGCGGCCACTTTGATCGACGCCGGCCGCTCGGCCGTGTCGGCGGTGGCCGCCGCCTTCGGCGCCTTCCGCACCCTGCTGGCCGCCTCGTCCAGCGAGTACCTGGCGGCCCGGTCCGCCGACCTGGACGACGTGTGCGCCCGGGTCGTCGGCATCCTCTCGGGCGTCTCCCGCGCCTACGACCTCCCCGAGGGGCGATCGGTCCTGCTGGCCCGCGAGCTCACCCCGTCGCAGACGGCCGAGATCCCCCGGGACCGCATCGCCGGCATCGTCACCGAGACCGGCTCCCCCACCAGCCACGCCGCCATCCTGGCCCGCACCCTCGGCATCCCCGCCGTCGTCGGCGCCGCCGGCGTGCTCACGGTGGCCGCCGGTGCCCGCTGCATCGCCGTCGACGGCCGCACCGGCGAGGTGCACGTGGAACCCGAGGGCGACGTCCTCGCCGCCCTGCTGGCGCGGTCCGACGAGGAGGAGGCCCGCCGGGCCCGGCTGTCGGCGGCCAGCGCCGAGCCCGGCCGCACGGCCGACGGGGTGCTCGTCGAGCTGGTCGCCAACGTCGCCGGGCGCGACGACCTGGCCGCCGCCGTGGGCGCCGGCGCCGAGGGCGCCGGGCTGGTCCGCACCGAGATGCTGTTCCAGGACCGCCGCAGCGAGCCCACCGTCGCCGAGCAGGCCGCCTACTATGGCGAGGTGCTCGCCGCCTTCCCGGGCCGGCGGGTGGTCTTCCGCACCCTCGACGTGGGCGCCGACAAGCCGCTCCCCTTCGTCGTCCGCGAGCCCGAGCCCAACCCCGCCCTCGGCGTGCGCGGCATCCGCCTGTCGCTGCGCCGGCCCAAGCTGTTCGAGGACCAGCTGCGGGCCCTGCTCCGGGCCCACGCCGCCCGCCCCGGAGGGGGCGTCACCGGCATCATGTTCCCGCTCGTCAGCCGGGTCGACGAGGTCGTCGCCGCCCGCAGCGAGCTGGAGCGGGTGGCGGGCGACGAGGGGGTCCCGCTCGACGACGTCGAGGTCGGTGTCATGATCGAGGTCCCGTCGGCGGCCCTGGCCGCCCGCCGCATCGCCCCCCACGTGGACTTCTTCTCGGTCGGCACCAACGATCTGCTCCAGTACCTCTTCGCCGTCGACCGCCTGGTCGCCGAGGTGGCCGAGCTCACCGACGTGTGCGAGCCGTTGGTCCTCGACCTCATCGGCACCGTCGTCGACGCCGCGTCCGAGCACGGCACGTGGGTCGGCGTGTGCGGCGAGACGGCCAGCGACCCCGAGGTCGCCGCCGCCCTCGTCGGGCTCGGTGTCCGCGAGCTCTCGATGGTCCCCGGCGCGTTGGCCGAGGTGAAGGACCTGCTCCGCCGCCACCCGCTCGCCGTCCTCCGGGACGTCGCCGGCCGCGCCCGCGTGGCCGCCACCGCGGCCGAGGCCCGGGCCCTCCTGGCCGAGCTCACCGCCTGAGTATCGCCGCCCGACCGTTCTCCGGACGGAGGACACCGGTATCCGGTGTCCTCCGTCCAGAGAACCGGCGCTGGCCCGACAGACTGCGCCCCATGTCCCCCCGCGCCGCCGGCGTCGTGCTCATCGCCGTGTCGGCGGCGTCGTTCGGGGCCATGGCCGTCTTCGCCCGCCTGGCCTACGACGACGGGGCGGACGTCACGGCCGTGCTGTTCCTGCGGTTCGCCATCGCCGCCCCGCTCATGGCCCTCCTGATGCGGTTGCGGGGGCTGGCGTGGCCCCGGGGGCGGCTCCTGGCCGGGCTGGCCGCCATGGGCGGACTGGGGTACGTGGGCCAGTCGCTCTCGTTCTTCACGGCGCTGACCAAGGCGTCGGCCAGCCTGGTGGCGCTGCTCCTCTACGCCTACCCCGCCATCGTGACCGTCCTGTCGGTGCTGGTGCTGGGCGAGCGCCTGACCCGACCCCGGGTGGCCGCCCTGGGCGTCGCCCTGGCCGGCGCCGTGCTCACCATCGGGCCCGAGCTGTCGGGCGAGCCGCTCGGCGTCGTGCTGGGGGCGTCGGCGGCCGTCATCTACTCGGCGTACATCCTGGTCGGCAGCCGGCTCACGCCCCGCAGCGGCGCCCTGCCGGCGTCGGCCGTGATCATGGCGGCGGCCGCCGCCGTCTACGCCGGGGTGGTGGCCGTCCAGCGCCCGGCGTTCCCCGCCACCGCCGGCAGCTGGGCGGCGGTCGTCGCCATCGCCCTGGTGTCGACGGTGGTCGCCATCACCACCTTCTTCGCCGGCATGGCGCGGCTGGGGCCCACCGACGCGTCCACGCTGTCGACGCTCGAGCCCGTGGTCACCGTGGTGCTGGCCGCCCTGGTGCTCGACGAGCGCCTGTCCGCCGCCCAGCTGGTGGGCGGGCTGCTGATCCTCGCCGCCGTGGTGGTGCTGGCCCGCGCACCCCTTGACAGGGCGGCGGCGCCGGTCGCACCGTAGAGCCCGGGCGCGGCTCGACGCCCGACCACGGCGAGCCCCGGTGGGGCTGGTGGCGAAGGGGACCAGAGTCCTCGGGCCGGACCAGGGCGCGCCCGTCGGCGCCCAGCGAGGAGCCATGACCACCGGCAAGGGGTTCAAGCGGCTGGTACGGGAACGCGCCGCCCGGACGGGCGAGTCGTACACCGCGGCCCGCCGTGCCCTCCTTGCCCAGCGGAGGGAGGACACCGTGGAGACCGCCGAACTGGTGGAGGTGACGCTCGAGGGCGTGGGGCTCGGGGAGGTGGGCGCCGCCCACCACTTCCTCGACCTCAAGGAGCGGGACGGCGACCGCCGGTTGCCGGTGTTCGTCGGGCCCCCGGAGGCCGGGGCCATCGCCTTCGCCCTAGAGGGGCGGGTGGCCCGGCGCCCGATGACGCACGACGCCCTGAAGCAGACGCTCGACGCCCTCGGGGGGCGGCTCGTGCGGATCGTCGTCAGCCACTCGCCCGAGACGTCGACCTTCGCCGCCGACGTCGTGGTGGAGGTGGGCGGCGGCGAGCTCCACCTCGACTGGCGGGTGTCCGACGCGGTGGCGGTGGCCGTGCGCTGCGACCCCCGGCCGCCCATCCTGGCCCCCGCCTCGCTCCTCGGGCCGGCGCCGGCGGGGAGTTGACGCCCGGGGAGGGGCGGGGCTACCCCGGTGCGAGGACCGCCCGTGCGACCAGGTCGGTCCCGAAGGCGGTGAGGATGGCCAGGTACAGCAGGCCGGTGGCGGCCATCACCGCCGAGTAGGCGCGCTCCTTGAGGGCGGCCCGGGTGACGAAGGTGAGGATCACCGTGGTCACCGCGCAGGTTGCCCAGAACCACCCGAGCAGCCCGCCCCAGCCGTCGTCGACCGAGCCGGACAGCACGGAGAGCATGCCCGTCGGCCACAGCAGCGCCGCCACCTCCACCGGCCAGATCACCGCCAGCCACCGGTTGAGCTCGACCAGCGGCTCGCGGCCCAGCCCGGGCTGCACCAGGTACCAGTGGCCGAGGAGCATGGCGTCGGTCACCGCCCCGAGGAAGGCGGCGCCGACCAGCGTGCGCACCACGGCCAGGACGTCGGGACCCCCGGCGTCGAGCCCGCCGGCGACGCAGGCGACGATGCCGAACAGGGGGGGCACGAGGTCGGCCACGGGGGGGAAC
>DATLFN010000087.1 GCA_035540975.1 Acidimicrobiales bacterium | reverse complement strand
CGTGCCGTTCTGCACGGTGACGCCGCTCACCATGCCGAGTCGGATGCCGACGTTCTCCAGCGGGCCGTTCGGGGTGGCGGCGAACACCCGGTGGCCGCCGAGGTCGACGGTGATGTTGCTCGCCCTGATGATCAGCCCGTCGCCAGGACAGGGCCCCACGTCGCTGTCCAGCGTCACGCTCCGGGTGATGACGGCGCCGCACCCGATGTGGTCGGCCGCCGCCGGGGTGATGGTGACGGTGCCGGCCAGCACGAGCCCGCCGGCGGCCACCAGTCCGATTGCCTTGCGAAGCTTCACGAGTCCCAACCTTTCGCTGTCCGAGATATGTGCACAGCACCGCTACCCGGGAACGGCGAACAGCCGCCCGGGCATTGCCTTGATCCGCCTACGCCGATGATTGCCGACATGCCCCAAAATGCCGGCGAAACCGGTCGCGGCGGCCCATCACCGACGCCGGCTGGTGTGTCTAGCTCCGAAACCTAACGCGGCTTCCCGGGGGTGTGCAACGGGAAGGCACATATTTCGGGTTGTACGGGCAGCGGAGCGACGCCACTATGCCGCCGCCACTGGGCGCTATCGACGCAGCACACCTATTGCGCGCCGCGACCGGCTCTCCTAGATTCGGCGGCCGGGCGCGAGGGACGGCCGTCCCCGGGGCAGGGAGGGGAAGTCGATGGCACAGGCACGGGTCAGGATCTGCGGGCGGCGCGCTCGTGGCGCGGCGTTCGCGATTGCGGTCGCGTCGGCGTTGGCGGCGCCCGCGCTGTCGTCGAGCGCCGGTGCGGTGGTCCCCGGCGCCAACGGGAGGATCGTGTGCGAGGGCGGCCGCGGCGACCCCCGCAACCCCGAGGTCTTCTCCATCAACCCCGACGGGACCGGCGACCAGGTCCTCACCGACCACCCGCTGCGCGACGGCGACCCCTCGGTCTCCCCCGACGGCACCAAGATCGCCTTCGAGAGCTTCCGCGACGGCGGGTCGGAGGTCTACGTCATGAACGCCGACGGCACCGGCGTCACCCGGCTGACCTTCAACGGGCCGGCCGAGGACCGGGGCACCAGCTGGTCGCCCGACGGGACCAGGATCGCCTTCCACAGCGCCCGGTTCCCCCCGGCCGTCCCCGGCCCCGGGCACAGCGCCCTCGAGATCTTCACGATGAACGCCGACGGGACCGACCAGGTTCGGCTCACCAACAACAACTTCCAGGACTCGCTGCCGTCGTGGTCGCCGGACGGGACCAGGATCGCCTTCACCTCGAACCGGGACGGCGGCGACTTCGAGATCTACGTCATGAACGCCGACGGGAGCAACCCCACCCGGCTCACCAACTCGGCGGGCGAGGACGCCCACCCCATGTGGTCCCCGGACGGGACGAAGATCACGTTCCACAGCCGCCGGACGGGCAACCTGGACATCTTCACGATGAACGCCGACGGCACCGGCGTCACGCAGGTCACCGCCACGCCGACCTCCGAGTTCTTCCCGGTGTGGTCACCCGACGGCACCAGGATCACCTACACCGGTGACACGCTCGAGCCGGGCAACTTCGACGTGTACGTGATGAACGTCGACGGGACGGGGATCACCCGGCTCACGTTCAACCCGCCCGGCGTCTTCGACGGGCGCTGCGACTGGGGCCGCCTCACGCCCACCTCGAAGGACGAGTGCAAGCAGGAGGGCTGGCGCCGGTACAACACCGCCACCTTCGAGCGGTTCAAGAACCAGGGCCAGTGCGTCGCCTTCACCGAGGAGGCGGAGCGCAACCGCCTGTGACGGGCCCGGCTGACCCGGCGCCCGGCGCGCCGGGTCAGCCGGCGGGCGGCTCGTCGCGCAGCACCGCCATGACCAGGACGTCGCGGTAGCGCCCGTCGTGCCAGGCGTGCCCGCGCAGGCGCCCTTCCTCGACGAAGCCCGCCCTCCGGTACGCGGCGACGGCGCGAGCGTCGTGGGCCAGCACCTGGAGCCACACCCGGTTCATGTTGAGGTGTCGGAAGGCGTACTCGACCAGGGCCCGGACCGCCTCCTGCCCGTACCCCTTCCCCCGGTGCTCGCGCCCGAGGGCGATGCCGACCTCGCACCGCCGCGAGTACTGGTCGACCGAGTGCAGCTCGCACCGCCCCACCACATCGCCGTCGGCCTCGACGACGAAGGTGGGCCGCGGCTCGTGCCGGAGCTCGTCCTCGTACTGGCCCGCCAGCCGCTCGAAGGAGCGGGGCGTGGGCGGGCGGTCCGACACCAGAGACTGGAGCTCGAGGTCGTCCCCGAACAGGGCCCACAGCGCGGGCAGGTCGTCGCGCCGCACCGAGCGGAGACGGACCCTGCCCCGTGTGATCATGGCCTCCTCCGCCCGTGTCGGTCGTGCGGTGCGGCGGGGAGCGGTGCCGCGCCGGCACACTAGCGAAGCCCCGGACCGACGCCTCGCCCGACGAGGTCCGAGGAGCCGCCGGGCGGCGGGGTGGTGCTCCTCAGGCGCGTGCGAGCACCTTGTCGGTGAGGGAGGCCCGGAGGTTCTCGGGGAAGGCGCCGCCGGGATTGAGGAACAGCAGGCGGACCACCCTGCCGGCGTCGAACACCACGATGAGGTCCTGGAAGATGGGGACCTGGAGGTCGTCCAGGTTCATGGTCAGGTTGACGCGGGAGGCGACGGTCCGCTGCCCCCGCTGGGCCACCGGGAGCGGCGACACCTGCACCGGCCCGGGGGTGGCGCCCTCCGGCTTGCTGCGGTCGGCGTCGGCCGCGAACGCGTTGCGGGCGCACTCCGGGTAGCGGGGGCCGGCCAGGGCGTCGGCCAGCATCATCGCCGACTGCTCGCTGCGGTGCTCGACGGTGGTGCGGACCTGGGTCGCCAGGTCGCGCCGGAACGTCGGCGACGTGGCCGAGGCCAGCGGCGGCCCCGCGTCGACGGCGAGGCACTGCACGATGTCCCGCCAGACGATCTCGAGGTCGAGGCCCTCCTCGGGCGGCTCGGCCTCCCAGCGGCCGGCGTCGGGCGGGAAGTCGCCCGCCCGGAGCACGGCGGCCTCGGCCCTGGCGACGAGGGCGGGATCGGTCGCCACGGTCGTGGTCGTGGTCGCCACGGTCGTGGTGGTGGTCGCCCCGGTCGTGGTGGTGGAGGCGGCGACGGTGGAGCTCGTGGTGGCGGGCGCGGCCTCCTCCCCGTCCTGGTCGCCGCAGGCGGCGGCCAGGAGGACGGTGGCGGCGAGCGCGGCGACGGCACGGCGGATGAGCATCGGGGTCAGCCTTTCCCGGGCGCCGAGTCGGGATGAGGCGCGACGCCCGCCTTCCGCCCGGTGACGAAGAGGTGCTTGTTCTCCTCCTGGACGGGGAACTGCCCCGGGGTGAAGTACCAGACGTCGAGGGCCCGCTTGCGGAACACGATCGACGTGTCGGGGTAGTACAGCACGAGCACCGGGAGGTCGTCGGCCACGATGCTCTGCATCTCCGCCACCATGGCCTTCCTCTCGGCATGGACGAAGGCCGTCCGCTGCCTCTCGGCCAGGTCGTCGAAGGCCCGGTTGGCGTACGTGGTGGCCCCCATGAGCGACGGTCCCGCCTCCGACGAGAAGAGCAGGCGGAGCAGGTCGGGATCGCTGTTGGGCCCTCCGGGGACGGGCCCCGGGTAGGGAAGCACCGCCATGTCGTACCCGCCGGTCAGCTTGGTCCCGAAGAGCTGGGGCCCGATCTGCACCGCCTTCGTCCGCAGGTCGACGCCGATGCGACCGAGGGCCTCCGCCAGGACCTCGGCCAGCGGCGCCTCGGCGGCGTCGATCAGCAGCTCGAAGCGGAGGGGCCGCCCCGCCGCGTCCCGCCGGACGCCGCCTTCGCCGGCGAGGTAGCCGGCCCCGTCGAGCAGGGCGGCGGCGCCCGGGAGGTCGAGCTCGTACTGTCGGACGGGGGCGAACCAGGGGTTGGCCGGGCTGAGGAAGCCCGGGTTCCCGGGCAGCCCGCGGCCGGCGGCCAGGCGGCTCACCAGGGCGGCGCGGTCGACGGCCATGGCGCAGGCCCGCCGGAAGCGGACGTCGGCCAGCGCCCCCTCCCGGCCCAGGTTCCAGTACAGCGCGCGCGCCGACGCCCCCCGTTCGGTGACGGTGCCGAACCCGCCGTCCCCGGCGAAGGGGGCGAGGACGTCGTCGCGCAGCCCCGTCCCGCGCGCCACGTCGGTCCCACCGCCCAGCAGCGCGGCGAACTGGTCCTCGACCGCTTCGTACTCGACCCGCGTGACGTGTGGGGGGCCGAGGAAGTGGTCCTGCCTGGCCGTGAACAGCATGGGCCCGCCGTCGCCGGCGTACGACCGGAGCCGGTACGGCCCCGACCCGACCAGCACGTCGAGGTCGAGGGCGGCGGCCGGATCGTCGATCGACGACCACACGTGCCCGGGGATGATCGGCACCGCACCCGCCACCTGCTCGGAGAAGGTGACGAGCGGCTTCTCCAGGGTGACCGTGACCGTGGCGTCGTCGACCGCCCGCACGTCGGCGATGCCCGCCGGCGGCTGGACGAGCACGGGCGGCGGGAGCACCTCCTGCTCGGCGTAGTACCCGAAGGTGAAGGCCACGTCGTGGGCGGTGAGGGGGCGCCCGTCGCTCCACGTCACGTCCGGTCGCAGGCGGAACGTGTGGGTGAGGTGGTCGGCGGACACGTCGTGGCCGCTGGCCAACCAGGGCAGCAGCTGCCCGCTCCCGTCCTTCCACAGCAGCGTGTCGTACACGAGCACCATCTGCTGGTACCCGGGACCGGCGTTGGCGGCGAACGGGGACGGGAACCCGATGGCGCCCCCGGGGAGGCGCAGGGTGCGCGCCCCCGCCGAACCCGAGCCCGGGCTGCACCCGCCGAGGGCGAGGGCGCCGACCCCTCCCAGGCAGGCGGCGAGGAACCGGCGGCGGTCCATCGTCACGGGGCCGAGCGGCGAGGGAGCGGCGCCCGTCACGACGATCGCAGCCAGCGGGGGTTGAAGGCGGGCTCGAGGGCCACCCCCACGAAGGTGAAGGCCACGACCGTGACGGTGACGGCCAGCCCGGCGGGCAGGACCCACCAGGTCCACATGGCGCTGAAGTAGATGCCCGGCTCGCTCAGCGCCCGGTTGATCATCAGGCCCCAGCTGATGCCGCTCGGGTCGCCCAGGCCGAGGAAGGCGAGGCCGGCCTCGAGGCCCACGGCGACGCCCGCCCACTGGACGAACCCCACGAGTATGAGCGGCGCCAGCCCGGGCACGAGGTGGCGGCGCAGGACGTAGAGCGGCCCGGCGCCGAACCCCCGGGCGGCGCCGATGAAGCCGCGCTGGCGAAGGGACAGGGCCTGGCCCCGCAGCACCCGGGCGTTGGGCGCCACCCCGGCGAAGGCGATGACCGCGACGACGGCGGGCAGGGTGGTGCCGGCCAGCGAGGCGACGAGCACCAGGAGCGGGAGCCCCGGCAGGGCGAGCAGGAAGACGATCAGGCGGTTGGAGACGGTGTCGGCCACCGCCCCGAGCAGGGCGGGGAGCACGCCGACCACTATCCCGCCGGCGACGGCGAGCCCCCCGCCCGCCACGGCGACCACGAGCGAGGTCCGGGCCCCGTGCACGAGCTGGGCGAAGATGTCGCGACCGGGCACGTCGGTGCCCAGCCGGTGGCGGGCCGAGGGCCGCTCCAGGGCGTCCCCCGTGATGGCCCTGGGGTCGTGGGCGGCGAGCAGCGGCGCGAAGACGGCCACGAGCACGAGCACCCCGAGCACCATCAGGCCGATGACCATCAGGGGCGAGCGCAGGACCGACGGCGGGCGGCGGGCGGCGCCGCCGGGTGCGGGGG
>DATLFN010000086.1 GCA_035540975.1 Acidimicrobiales bacterium | reverse complement strand
CCCAGGCGCAGGTCGGCCACACCCTCGCAGCCGTCGTCGCCCATGCCGGTGAGGACCACGCCAGCGGCAGACCGCCCGTAGACGGCGGCCACGGATCGGAACAGCACCGTGGCCGATGGCCGGAACCCGCCCATCGCCGGGGCGTCGGAGAGCACGACCGAGCGGTGGGGGCCCACCTCCAGGTGGAACCGGCACGGGGCCACGTACACCACGCCGCCGGCGAGCGGCTCCCCGTGGGCGGCCAGCTTCACCGGAAGGGCCGTCCCCGAACCGAGCCACGTAACCAGGCCCTGGCTGAACCCCTCGGCGATGTGCTGCACCACCAGCACGGGGACGTCGGTGTCCCGGGGGAGCTGTTCGAGCAGCCGGTACAGGGCGGCCGGCCCACCCGTGGAGGCGGCAACCGCCACCACGTCCACGCGACCGCCCAGATGCGCTCTCCGGGCGGTGGCGTCGGGCCCGCCTGCGGTGGGGGGTTCGCCGCCGTCGACGGCGGGCCAACGCCGCCGCACCACCGCAACCTGCGACAGCGCCTTGGCCAGGGTGACCAGCCGGTGCGCCTCGGCGTCGAAGGACGGAGCGCCGGGGCCGGTGGGCTTGGGGAGCAGGGTGAGGGCGCCGAGGCGTACGGCCCGCAGGCTCATCTCGACATCTCGCGGATCGTGGGCGGCGGTGACGATGATGACGGGCGTGGGCGCCTCGATCATGATGCGCTTCGTCGCCTCGAAACCGTCCATCTCGGGCATGTGGATGTCCATCACCACCAGGTCGGGCCGCAGCCGCTTGGTGAGCTCGACCGCCTGGAGACCGTTGGCCGCCTCCCCCGCCACCTCGGTGCCGGGATCGTCGCGGAACAGCGAGACCAGCAGCTCCCGGGCGGTGGACGAGTCCTCGGCGACCAGCACCCGCACCCGACGGGCGCCGCTCACAGCAACCGGGCCAGGGTGTCGAGGAGCATCGACTGGTCGAACTCCGACTTGGCGATGTAGGCGTCGGCCCCGGCTTGGACGCCGCGACGCCGGTCCTCCTCACTGGCTAAGGACGTCACCAGCACCACCGGCAGCCTGGCGAAGCGGTCCGACGACCGCAGCGCCTGGCACAGGCCGAGGCCGTCCAGGCGGGGCATGTTGACGTCGCTCACCACGGCGTCAACGCCCAGGTCGTCCTGCGATCGCAGTAACTCCAGGGCATGCAGCCCGTCCACCGCTGCCACCACCTCGTAGCCGGCGGTCTCGAGGATGCTGCGCTCGAGGGTCCTTGGTGGTCAGGGTGTCGTCGACCAGGAGGACGCGGCGGGCCCGGGGGGGCGCCTCGGTGGCCTCGACGGGGGGCCGCGCCCGCTCCAGCGCCAGGCGCACGATGGTGGTCGGGTTCACCACCACCACGACCCGGCCGCCGGGCAGGATGGTGGCGCCCAGGACGCCGGCCAGGCCGGCCAGCCGGGCCGGCGGCGGCTTGATCACGGCCTCCTGCTCGGCCACGACGCCGTCCACGACGAGGATGGCCTCGCCCCCGGCGGCATCGACGACCACGCCGTCCAGGGTGGTGGCCCGCTCGGGTCCTCTCCCGGTTCCCACTGCGTCGATCAGCCAGGCCGCGGGCAGGAGGTGACCGTCCACGGCGAGCACGGTGCGCCCGGCGGTGGAGCGCAGATCCTGCGCCGTGGCCCGGACGATGCGCCCGACGCCCGAAGTCGGCAGGGCGAAGGTCGCTCCACCGGCGGTGACCAGAAGGACCCGCATCACCGAGCGGGTCACCGGGACCAGCATCGTCACGCACGTGCCGGCGCCCGCAGTCGACTCCAAAGCCACCGAGCCGCCGAGCGCCTCCACCGCCGTCCGGACGGCGTCGAGCCCCACGCCGCGGCCCGAGATCTCGGTGAGGAGCGGCGCCGTCGAAACGCCCGGGGCGAACACCAGGTCGCCGATCACCTCGGTCTCGGGTCCGACGGGGGCGCCCATGCCGCGCCGGGCGGCTGCTGCCCGCACGGCGTCGGCATCGACTCCGCTGCCGTCGTCCGACACCGTCACGGCCACCCGGTCGCCTTCGACGGACGCCGCCACGGTGAGGGACCCGGTCGGTTCCTTGCCTGCCGAGGCCCGTGCCTGGGGCGGCTCGATCCCGTGGTCGACGGCGTTGCGTACCAGGTGCAGCAACGGGTCGCGCAGGGCCTCGACGATGGGGCGGTCGAGCTCCACGTCGCCGCCCACCACCACCAGGCAGACCTGCCGGCCTGTCGCCCGCGCCACGTCCCTGACGACGCGGTCCAGTCCCGCACACGCCTCGCCGAACGGGACCACGCCGGCTTGGCGCACGGCGTCGGTGAGGGCGCGCTGGGCGCTCGCCAGGACCCGGGCGGCCGAGGCGATCTCGGGCGCCGGTGATCCGGCGACGGCGGCGTGCACGCCCTCGCAGGCGAGCAGGATCTCGCCGGACCCGCCCAGCAGCGCCTCCAGTCGCGCCGCCGGCACCCGGGCCACGGCCTGTCTCGTCGCCGGTGCGGCCGGGGCGGCCGCGACGGGCTCCGGGCCGGCCGCCCCGGGCCGGGCACGGACAGGCGCATCCAGCCCTCCCGGTCGTCGCCCACCACCGCCGTTGCCGGCAGCGGCCGACAGCGCCCGCACGATCCCGGCAACCGGGAGCTGGGAGATGTCGCCGTCCTCCCGCATCCGGCGGCCGGCGGTGGCCAGCGCGTCGACGGCCTGGAACAGCGGCTGGAGGGCCGGGATCTCCGCCTCGGGGCCCCGGTCGCGCACGTCGGCCAGCGCGCTCTCGAGGCCGTGGCCGATGGCGGCCACCGGCTCGACCGCCGCCGCCTGGGCCGCGCCTTTGAGGCTGTGGGCCGAGCGGAACAGCTCGTTGACCAACTCGCCGGCGCGGGTGGCGGTCACTCCCTGCTCGAGCGTTACCAGCCCTCGGTTGAGGACCAGCACGTGCTCGTCGAGCTCGTCGAGAAACAGCGAGCGGAGACGGGAGCGCAGCCCGTCCCGGTCGGTGGTCACTCACCGGCCCCCACGAGTGATTTCAGCCGGGTGGCGACCGCATCGAGCTCGTGGGCCGTCTGCTCGGCCTGGCGGGCGGCGGCCAGGTTCTGCTCCATCACCGCGTCGATCTCCTTCATGGCCTGGCTGATCTGAGACGTGGCGGCCGCCTGCTGGTTGGAGGAGGCGGCGATCTGCTCGGCCGCCAAGGTGGCCTCCGCCACCGTCTCGGAGAGTTCGGTGATGGTCTGGCCCGTCTGGGTGACGAGGCGCATGCCCTCGCTCACGCTCTTGGTGCCCGCCTCGGTGAGCATCACGGCGCTGTTGGTCCCGCCTTGGATCTCCCGGAGGATCTCGTTCACCTGGGCGGTGGCCCGGCGGGACTGGTCGGCCAGGCCCTTCACCTCGCTGGCCACCACGCCGAACCCGCGTCCGTGCTCGCCTGCCCTGGCCGCTTCGATGGCGGCGTTGAGGGCGAGCAGGTGGGTCTGCTCGGCGATCTCGTTCACCGTGTCGACGATGTGCGACACGGCCTGGGCCCGCTCGGCCAGCGTGACCACGCCCTGGGCGATGGAGTCCACCTGCGCCCTGATGGCCTCCATGCCCTGGGCCGAGCCCTCCACCGCACGGATCCCCTCCTGGGCCACCTCGGCCGAGTGCAGGGCGCGGTCGGCCACCGTGCGGGCCCGCTGCGCCGACTGCTGGGCCGTCTGCACCAGTTCCTCCACGGTGGCCACCGTCTCCTGGGCGGCGGCCGCCTGCTGCGTGAACCCGGTCACCTGCTGGGTGGTACCGGCCACCAGGTCGCGGGCCGCCCGGTCCACCGTTCGCGACAGGGCGGACAGCGTTCTCGACACCTGGCGGGTGATAAGCGTGGCCAGGGCCAGGGCCACCGCCAGCGCCGCAGCCGCCAGGCCCCACACCACCTGCAACGAGCGCTCGGCGCGCTGGTCGGCTTGGCGCACGGCTCCGGCGATCAGGCGCTCCTGGCGCTCGATGAACCGCCGAACGGCGGAGCGCAGCTCCGCCCGCCGCTGGAACGGGCCCGCCTCGGCCAGCCGGCTCACCTCGTCGGCGGAGGCACCGGCCCGTGCCGCGCCGGCCACCTCGTTCACCGCTGTTCTCCAAGTCGACTCGGCGTCGCCGACCTGATCGAGCAGCCCTCGCCCCGCCTCGGTGTGCACGGCCCCCAGCAACTCGGCGAACAAGACGTCGTACGCCTCCTCCAGCTCCCGCAGCGAATCGAGCTCGCGCTCGTTGCGGGTGAGGAAGTACCCACGGCTGACCGCCGAGCGCTCCGACACGTTGGCGTCGAGGCGGTAAGCGCCGGTGACCAAGGCGGCGTCCCGCTCGATCACCGTGTCCTTGGCGTCCGAGACCCGGTTGAGGGCGGCGGTGGCGACCACCACGAGCACGAGGGTGACGACCAGCGTGGCGAGGTACCCCACGAAGACCTGGCGACCGATCGTCATGTGGGCAGCGGGTCGCGAGGTTGCAGGTCTCATCGGTCACTCCTGGGATGGGCGGCGGACAGGCGCGGGTCGCGCAACACGGCCTCGGCGGACAGGACCACCGCATCGGGTGAGGCACCCAGCACCAGGCTGGCCCCGGGCCGCTCTACGGGACCGCCGTTGGCGGGGAGCGGGGCGATGGACCCGGTCGGCAGGTTCACGAAGTCGTGGACCTCGTCCACCACGACACCGAGGGGAGGCGCCGTCCCGTCCAAGATGACGACCGGTCCTCCTGAGCGAGGCGCGGCCACGCCGAGCAGGGCGCTGATGTCTGCGATGGTGAGGATCTCGCCCCGGACGTTGGTGACGCCGACCACGGCGGGTGGAGCCGACGGCACCGTCGACACGTCGGGAGCGACCAATACCTCACGAACGAACCGCGCCTCGAAGGCGTGCCGCACGCCTCCGATGGCGAACGCCACGACGGCAACGAGGTCACCGCTCTGCTCGACCCGTGCCGGCCGGGCCAGCGCCCGAGCCCGCTCGTCCAAGATGGCTTGCGTGTGGTCGAAGGGCCGGCTGCCATCGCGAGGGGCGAGGTTGGTGCCGCCTGCCGGCGGTCGTCGCGGACCGGTACTCATGCGCCCGCCCTTGTCGACGCCGTACGGGGGCGGGAATCCCCGGCGCGTGCCAGGCGGGCCAGGCGGCCGGCCGTTTCGCCGTCGGCCAACGGGACCGGGGTGGTCAGCCGGCATCACCTCGAGGACGGCCAGGGCGTTGCGGTAGCTGCGGCGGGCGGCCACCTGGTCGCCCAAGGCGTCCTCGGCCCGGGCCAGCGTGAGGTGGGCCATGGCCAGGCCCGGGTCGAGGTAGGCCGCCGCCCTGGCGGCTGCCTCGGCCTGGGGGGCGTCGGCGGACTCGAGCAACACGATGGCCTGCAGGAGGCGAAGCTCCACATGGACGGGGAAGAGAGCGACGGCGGCGGCGGCCGCATCGGCGGCCACCGCGAGGCGGCCGGCGCTGCCGAGGGCTCGGACCAGGATGACGTGGGCCTCGGCGCCGCCGGCGCCGGCGACCAGCGCGGCGGCGGCGGTCGCCGCGCCTTCGTAGTCGCCCCGTGCCAAGGCGTGGCGGGCGGAGGCCAACCCGACGTCGGCCGCGCTCGCCGCCGCGGGCGTGCCAGCGGAATGACCGGGAGCGGTGTCGACGGGATCCGGCCGGCGCGGCGCGGAGACGACGGACCGACCCCGTGAAGCCTGGCGTGGTGGCAATGGCGGCGACGCCGTCCGGCGACGCCGCTGCGGCCCGGCGGGCTCGGCCGCCATACGGCGGTAGGCCATTCCCTCGGGCGTGACCACGGTGTGGAGGCCCTCCACGCCCTCGAGGCGGGATCGGTGGAGGCGGTGAGTAGCCATCCGCCCGGGGCCAGCGCCTCCACCAGCACGCGGCCGACCGCCGCCACGGCCGCCGGGGTCAGGTAGACCAGGACGTTGCGGCACAACACCACGTCCATGTCCCGGACCGTTCGACCGGCGGCGGCATCGACCAGATTGTGCTGGCGGAAGGTGATGGCACGGGCCAGGCCCCGGTCGATGGCGAACCCTCCTGGCACCTCCCGGAAGTAGGCGTGTCGGCGGCGGTCGTCCAGGGCCCGGAGCGACCAGTTGCCGTAGACGCCGCGCCGAGCCCGCTCGAGGGCCTGGCGTGACAGATCGGTGGCCAGCACCCGGGACCGGGAGGCCAGACCCTCCTCGTTCAGCAGAATGGCCAGCGTGTACGCCTCCTGCCCGGTAGCGCAGCCCGCACTCCACAACCGCAGGGTCCCCGCCGGACCACGGACGTCGGCTCGCTCGGGGAGCGCTCGCTGGCGCAGCAGCTCGATCTGCGCTGGTTCCCGGAAGAAGTAGCTCTCCCCGACGGTCAGCGAGACCACAAGCCGGTCGAACATGTCGGCGTCGCGCTCGAGCGACCGCTGGAACTCCTCGGCGCCCGTGGGGCCGACCTCGACCATGGTGCGCGCCGCCAGCGCCACCAAGTCGGCGTACCGGGGCCCGGAGGGGTCAACCCCGGCTCGCTCGGCCACGAATCGGGCCACCCGCTGGGCCTCTGTGGCACGCCGACTCACCGGCGATTCTCCTGCCCGGATCGCACAGCGTTCAGGGCGCCGTCCAGGGAGGCGGCCTCAACGTCGGAGAGGAAAGGGCGAGATCCTGGATCAGGACCAGTCCGTCCGACAGCCTGGCCACGCCGCTCAGGTGGCTACCGCCGTCGAGGTGGTCGGCCTCGTCGATGCGATGACGGGGCACCGACACGAGCTCCAAGGCGCGGTCGACGCGCAGGGCGACGGACCGCTCCCCGACCCGGCAGACGACCAGGTGGTCGCTGAGGAGCGGTGGACGTCGGGTGAGGCCGAGCCGGCCCCGCAGGTCGAGCACGGCGACCACCGAGCCCCGCACGTCGATGGCGCCGTCGATGACGGCCGGCGCGCCGGGTAGCGCGACTGTCGCCACCACCGGGTGCAGCTCGGCCACGTCGGCCGCCGGGATCCCGCAGCGCACGCGATCGACCTCGACGAGCAGCACCGCCAGACGGTCATCATGTCCGTCAGACGTTCGAGAGTCGGTCCCGATCTGCATGTCTCCTTCGGCCGGTACCGACGCCGTGCCCTTGCGGCCGGTTGTCGGGAGAGTCCAACGCCAGCGAGTCGCTCGCCGTCTTGTCGGGCTCGGTACAACTTGGGGGATTGTAGAGGAGACTCGGGCTCGTCGATTGCATCTCCGGTTCGGGAAGCGGCGGCCGATTGCCCGCCCCGCCGCAGACGACACGACCGCCGACGCTCAACGCTTGCTCGGCCGCCACCGCGGGGAAGCCGAAGCATCCGAGGAGTGGTCGGCGGGCGGCGTCGGTCGCCCGAGAAGGTACCCCTGGGCCCACTGCACTCCGAGCGACGTGAGCGTGTCGAGCTCCTCGGTCGTCTCCACGCCCTCAGCAACGATCATGGAGTCGATTTCGGCGGCGAAGTGGACGAGGGCGGTGGCCAGCGCCCGCCGGGCCGGGTCGGCGTCGATTCCCCGCGTAAGGGCCATGTCGAGCTTGAGGATCTCGGGGCGGAGCCGGAGGATGTGGTGGAGACCGGCATAGCCGGCACCGGCGTCGTCCACCGCCAGCCGCACCCCATGGCGCCGCAGGCCCTCGATCGCCCCCAGCACGGAGTCGTAGGAGTCGATCCGGTGGTGCTCGGTCAGCTCCAACACGATGCGCGCCGCCGGCCCCCGGGCGACCAGTTCCCCCAGCTCGGGTGCCAGGGCGGTCGACGGCGAGATGTTCACGGACACGAAGGTCGCCGCAGAGAACCGGTCCACCGCCGCCAACGCCGCTTGGACCGCGGCCAGCTCCAGCTCCGTCCCGAGGCCGACTTCGGCCGCCTCCGCGAACCACTCGTTCGGGGGCCGCTCCGGCGGGCAGGCGAACCGGGCGAGGGCCTCCACGCCGACCACCGCGTTGGAGGCGAGGTCGGTGATGGGCTGGAACACCATGCGGAGCACATCGCCGGCGAGAGCGCCTTCGACCCGGCGCCGACGGGCCGCGTGCTCGGCCCGCTCCCCCCGCTCGAGCTCCGTGCGCTCGTCCAGCTCGGTCCGCAGTTCGGTGTTGTGCCGGCGCACACGGTCGTACAGGATGCGGGTCTCGATCAGGTTCTGGACCCGCAGGACCACTTCGGTGTGGTCGAACGGCTTGGTGACGAAGTCCTTGGCGCCGGCCGCCAGCGCGTCGTCTCTCGCCTCGGAGCGCACGTCCCCCGTGAGCACGATCACGGGGAGGAACTCATCGGCGGGGAGCGCTTTCCGCAGCTGGCCGAGCACGTCGAGTCCGTCGGCGCCCGGCATGTGCAGGTCGAGCATCACCAGATCGGGCTGGAACTCGAGGCAGGCGCTCACGGCCCGGGAGGGATCAGTCACGCCGTGGACGGTCCCCACTCCGGCGCGCTGCAGCACGTGCTCGAGGAGCACGACGTTCACCCGGTCATCGTCCACCACGAGAACGGTGGCACCGGCCAACGCGTCACCCGCCAGCGGCGACCACAGATCCGGCGGCGATCCGGTCACCGTTTGGCCCTGCCGGCGATTCCCATCCTCGAGCCCTCCGTCATCTGCTCGCGCGGTCCGACGTGAGCCGACGGCGTTGCACTGAGTTGCACCTTCGGCTTGCTCCTGAGTGACCGTATGGAGCCAGCCAAACCGTATACGAAATATCATGGTCCGGACTATCCCGACCTGCCGGCGGGCGTGCGGCCAGCGCAGTATCGGACTCCCTCCCCGAGGGCAGCCTGTGCGCTCCGGGCATGTCATGGACGCTAGCCCTCAAGGGCTCATGCGCTTCCGAACTGCGCCTCGCCTGGTGGGACGGGGTGGCTCCAGTGGTGACCCTGGGCCAATATCGCATCCCATCCGTCGAAGCTGCGCTGCCTGCGCGTGGTTCTCCACTCCCTCGGCGACGACGCGCAGGTCCAGGGCGTGCGCGAACCGCATCCATGGCCGTGACGATCCGTTCGCGCTCGTCGCCACCGAGCCGTTTCGTCAGCGACCTGTCGATCTTGACCTCGTCGAGGAGTAGCGCGCCGAGCTCAGCCAGGCGCGACGTCCCGGTTCCGAAGTTGTCGATGCTCAGGCACGCCCCGAGGCTCACCAGGTACTGCTGGGCGTCGACGCGCCCATGCCGTCGACCAGACTGCGGGTGAAGCTGCGCCATAGCCTGACAGGTGATTTACGGCCCTTGACCCGCCGCGCTGGCGCTCGGCGGACGGAACTACGCGCCGGTAGGAGCGGCCCAGGCAGGTCGGGGGGCCGCGTTCTGCAGGTCATCTCATCGGGGTGCGGCTCCTTTCGAGTGAGCACCTCATCCCCTTGGTGTAGGGGAGCTGACCAAGGATCCACCAGCGATGGCTCAGTCTGAGGTGTCCTGGTCTGTAGCAGGAGCACGCTACAGAAAGGACCTACGATGGCCTGCATTCCACGGGGATCGCAACCTTTGGTGCTGCGGGGGAGCCTGACCACGTTCCGGCGGCGGTGCGGGAAGCCGACGTGTCGCTGCGCAAGCGGGGCGCCCCACGAGAGCCCTGCGCTGGTCCTCACCGAGGGGGGCCGGACCAAGACG